>JAJYIL010000360.1 GCA_021790055.1 Bacteroidota bacterium | reverse complement strand
TAGGAGGCAGCCTGCAGACATTGTTCGGCGGGAACATTTCCTTGTTTACGGAGCTTTGTGAGAAAACGCGAGAAGAGTCTTTCGAGTTAATGGTTCAGCATGCAGATGCAGTTGGTGCAAATGCCGTTATCGGTGCAAGGTATGATACTACCGACGTGCTTCAAGGCGTAAGCGAAGTCCTTTGCTACGGCACTGCGGTTGTTGTCGAGCGTGTCTGATACGTAATGTGTTTTTATTTTATAATTATTACATTCAAAATTAGGGATTCATAAGGTGCTTATTCAGTATTCCCAAGTGCTTTATTCTTTGTATCTTGCATTTTTAGCTATTTGGATTGTCATTTCTTTTAAATGGAAAAAAGTAAAGGAGCTGATATTAGACAGGTGAGTTTAAATAATGCTGAGCATTATACATGGGGAAAGAATTGCGACGGCTGGCATCTGGTAAAGGTTGATGAGCTTAGTGTAATTATGGAAAAAATGCCGCCGGGTACTTCTGAAGTAAAGCATTTTCATAATAAGGCGAGACAATTCTTTTATATTATTTCCGGTGAGGCATCTTTTGAAATCGGCGAAGAGAATTTTATTCTGAAAGAAAATGAGGGTATTGAAGTACCTCCGGAAATTCCACATAGGATATCAAATCGTTCAAATAAAGAGATTCAATTCATTGTAGTCTCTCAGCCCAAAAGCCACGGGGATAGAGTTGTGCTTACGGAATAGTAACACCTACTGAATTTTACTTATATTATATCCGGTTTTTTTTAATAGGAATGGAAAACAAAATAGGATACCGCGTTGAATAGCGTTAAATCCAATTCTCAATCAACAACTCTTTTTGTTAAGAATATGGTATGTAACCGCTGCATTAAAGTTGTTAAGGAAGAATTTGAAAAGCTTGGCTTAAAGATAAAAGACATTAAGCTTGGCGAAGTAGTAGTTGAAGGAAGAATAAGTGAGCTTCCTTTTAAGAAAATTAAATTAGTACTTGAAGAAAATGGCTTTGAACTAATCGAGGACAGGAAGGCAAAGATTATAGAGGAGATCAAGCTGATTATCCTGGACTTAGTAAGAAGCGATAATATTGAGCTGTCCCTGGAAGAAAACTATTCCGATATCATTGTTGAGAAAGTAGGAATGGATTACCACTATCTCAGCACTCTGTTTTCTTCGGTTGAAAACATTACGATTGAGCATTATATCATTCTTCAGAAAATTGAACGTGCCAAAGAGCTTTTACGCTACCGCGAACTAACTTTGAGCGAGATTGCATACAAGCTTGGCTACAGCAGCGTTCAGCACTTATCCAACCAATTTAAAAAGGTAACCGGAATGACAGCCAGCCAATTCAAGAATATTACCGATAACATCCGCAAACCCCTCGACCAGCTCGATTGAGCTAAATCTTTAGGTATAGCTGTATAAAGTTATTGGGGGTACCGCTAATGGCTATAGAATATATACCTGCTATACCATAGCAACCACCTTGTGGCGGTAAGCCGGAACCGAAAACAAAACTAATTGAAAATTGAAAGTAAAATATTGAGCATTGAAAATTCTCAATACTCAATTCTCAATATTTAATTCCTTTCCCATTACTCCCGTGATTTAGCTGCAACTATAATATATCCCTATGCCTTTATGCCCTATACCTAAAAATCATGTAACATTTTTCTATAATTTTGTAACGCATACCTTGACGGCTTGTGTTAAATTTGTACCGTTGATTAAATAAAACTAAAAGCGAAAGGATAAAGAATGAAAACCCGGGAATTAAAAATAGAAGGCATGTCCTGCAACCATTGTATAATGGCTGTAAAGAAGGAACTCGGTAAGCTTGAAAGCTTAAAGGTTGATGATGTTCAAATCGGCAGCGCTAAGGTTCAATATGACGAATCCAAATTTGACGAAAAGAATTTAGCCGCTGCGATTGAAGAAGCAGGCTACAAGCTGGTAAATTAACAATTTCCGCATGAGGCGGATAAGCCTTTGGCTGAAAAAGCCCAAAATTATAAATTAAAAGTTTAACAATAATTTTAATCGGAGATAACGCTATGCGCTTTGCTCTTTGCTATTAACATTATTATGAAAATGGAAACTAAAGAACTAAAAACATTAACGCTGCCTGTTGAAGGCATGACTTGCGCAAGCTGCGTTGCAAGAGTAGAAAAGGCTCTGAAACGAACAGAGGGCGTAAGTGACGTAAGCGTAAACTTTGCCTCGGAAAAGGCGACCTTTACATTTGACGAAGCTGTTATAAATTTCGGTAAGCTTGAGGCTGTTGTTGAGGAAGCTGGCTATAAATTAATTCCGCCCGTGCCTGTAAAAGAAGTGTCTGTCAATATTCCTCAATCGGAAGAAGTTCCGGAAGATTTGGTACAAAAAAAATCATACCAGCGGCTTAAATCGGAATTTATCTTTGCACTAATAATGACAATCCCGGTAATGTTCTTAAGTATGGCAGACAAAACGAACTGGTTCAACAGACTTGTTCCAATACAAACGATTTATATTGATAGAATCATATTTCTTGCATCAACTTTGGTAATATTCATTTCAGGCAAAAGGTTTTTCAGCATATCATGGAAGCTGCTGAAACATTTCTCTGCCGATATGAATACGCTTGTTGCAGTCGGAACCGGAACAGCTTATTTGTATAGTACAATTGCCGTTTTGTTTCCAAAGCTTTTATCTGTTTCCGGAAATCAAAGCAATATTTACTTCGATACTTCTGCTGCAATTATTACTCTTATTTTGATGGGAAGACTTTTGGAAGCGCGTGCTAAAGATAAGACTTCTGCTGCCATTAAAAAGCTGATGAGGCTTCAACCTAAAACTGCGAGAGTAATTAGGAACGGTAAAGAAGCCGATGTCCCGGTAAGCGATATTCAATTAGATGAAAAGATTATAGTTAGACCAGGTGAAAAAATTCCTGTCGACGGAATAATTTCTAGCGGTCTAACTTCTATAGATGAGTCTATGGTGACTGGTGAAAGCATTCCGGTAGATAAAAAAGACGGGGATAAAATTATCGGCGGTACTATCAACAAAAACGGAAGCATAGAATTTAAAGCCACCGCAATAGGTAAGGATACCGTTATCTCCCAAATAATAAAATTGGTTGAACAAGCTCAGGGTTCCAAAGCGCCTGTACAAAGCCTAGCTGATAAAATTGCTTCTGTATTTGTACCGGTCGTAATCGGCATTGCATTAATTACTTTTCTTATCTGGTATTTTGCAGCAGGAACTTCATTTACAGTTGCAATGATAAACTTTATTGCGGTGCTTGTAATTGCCTGCCCTTGTGCACTTGGACTTGCAACACCTGCAGCAATTATGGTCGGTACAGGACGCGGCGCTAATAACGGAATTCTAATTAAGAATGCCGAAAGCCTGGAGCGCGCTCATAAAATAAATACTGTTGTGTTTGACAAAACCGGTACAATTACTTCAGGCAAGCCTGTTGTTACAAATATTATATCTTTAAACGGATTTAATGAATCAAAGCTGCTGCAATATGCCGCTTCTGTTGAGAATAAATCCGAGCATCCCCTTGGCGCTGCTATTGTTGATTATGCGAAAGAGAAAAAAGCTTCTTTGTTAAATGTGGAAGGATTTAATACAACAACCGGTCTCGGATTAACCGGAATTGTTGAAGGCTATGCAGTTGCTATAGGTAATATGGCAATGATGAAAGAATATTTAATCAACTTAGGCAATGTAGATGAAATATCTTTGAATCTATCAACCGAAGGGAAGACTACTGTATTTATATCTGTTAACGGTGAGCTTTCCGGAATTATTGCAATTGCCGATGCCATAAAGCCGACTTCAATTGAAGTCGTTAAGAGTCTTAAAAAAATTGGAATTGAAGTTGTAATGATTACCGGCGATAATCAAAGAACCGCAAATGCAATTGCAAAGCAGGCGGGTATTGAAAAAGTTATTGCCGGAGTTCTTCCCCAGGATAAAGCTTTGCACATTAAAAGTCTCCAGCATGAAGGTAAAATTGTTGCGATGGTAGGCGACGGCATAAACGATTCCCCGGCTCTTGCACAAGCGGATGTCGGTATTGCAATCGGAACCGGAACAGACGTAGCTATAGAGGCGGCGGACGTAACATTGATTAAAGGCGACCTTACCGATGTTGTAAAAGCAATAAGACTTTCAAATAAAACTTTATTGAAGATAAAGCAGAATTTATTCTG
>JAJYIL010000359.1 GCA_021790055.1 Bacteroidota bacterium | reverse complement strand
TATAATAGAAGAAAGGGGAACACAATGAAAATTTTATGGGCGGTACTTTTAACTTTTGTAATTTTATCCTTCCAAATTTTTGCTCAAGAAAAAGGAAACTATAGTTTTACCGGTGTAGTTGAAGACTCTGTTTTAGGCACAGGTCTTGCCAACGCAAATGTTTCCATTATATCAAGAAAAGACGGAAAGATTATTACGGGGACAACTGCAAATAAAAAGGGATATTTTTCAATCGATAAAATTTCCGAAAAAGTTATCCGAGCAAAGTTTTCTATGGTCGGATATCAAACTAAAATAATTGATTCAATCTCACTTGAAAATAATTCACGCACCGGTATAGTTAAGCTTTTTCCAACTACTATACTAATGCCGGCTGTAGTTGTAAAAACAATTAAGCCGATGATTGAATTTAAAATCGACAAGCAGGTCATCAACATTGACCAGGTTCCCGGAAGCACAGGTTCATTAACGGATGCATTAAAAAATACAGGATTGGTAGATGTCGATCCTCAATCAAATTCAATCTCGGTAAGAGGACAGGTAGTTAAATTGGAGATGGACGGACATCCGTATGAAATGCCGGACAACATGCTTTCTCAGCTTCCTGCATCAATGGTAGACCAGGTTGAAGTTATACTTTCTCCTGGCGCAAAGGAAAGTGCCGAAGGAGGAACTTATATTCTTAACATAATTACAAAGAAGAGTTCGCTCAATAATTTTAACGGCTCTATTAGCTTGAATACATCTTCAAACAATTCTAAGAATGGAGGTTTGAATTTAAATTATAAAGTAAACAAGCTTAACCTTTTTGCTTCAGGTTTTGGATATTACGGAAGCTTCGGCAGCACTGCAAGCGGGGAAAGAAGTAATTATAACAGCACGAGCTTTCATTATTTGAATTCCCAAAATTCAGGCAGCGGAAACGGCTTCTTCGGAAATGTAAAATTAGGATTTGATTACGATCTTGACGCAAACAATTCTTTCACCTTCTTTGGCTCGTATAACAGAGATAAATATGATTTTAACAGCAACAGTAACAGTCTGGTTGAAAATGAACTCGCCATACCGCAGTACAACTATGTAAACCTAAATAGTTCAAACATGGCGTGGAACAGCTTTAATCTTTACGGTTTCTATAAAAAGAAGTTCGGCAAGTCTTCACCTCAATCTAAGTTACAGGAAAGAGAGCTGACTTTCGACGCCTACTTTTCAAACATTTATAATCCTTCCTCAACTAATTTGAATACCGATTACAGTTATCAGGCAGGCTTGCCCCAGCTTCATAACAGCGGTTCGGTTGAGAATGCAAATACTTTTATCTTTAAAGCCGAGTATGTTTTACCCCTGGAAATAGGCAGGTTCGAGACAGGCTACAACTTTACTTACCGCCACAGGCAAAATGAAAATAGCGCGCTTGACTATTCTTATCTGACCAACACCTGGCAGGACAGTTTGCTTCTGAGCAACCTTTTCAGATACAAGGAAAATATTAATGCCGCTTATATAACCTACTCAAAAGACTTCGGTAAATTCGGAGTGAAAGCCGGCGTTAGGATGGAAAATCTTAACACGGTTGGCAATCAAGTTACTACTAATGAAAATTTCAATCATAATTTCTTAAACTTCTTCCCGAACTTAAACCTCTCCTACAATTTCAGCCTGTTGTGGCAAGTTACATTTAACGCATTTAGAAGAGTTAGGTATCCGGAGCTGTATTATATAAATCCATATAAGACGTACAACGGACCAAACAGCTACAGCGCGGGCAACCCTGATATACAACCTTATTACATTAATTCGTATGCACTGGGTTTGTCTCAATACATCAGTATCTATTACAATACTTCAGCCGGATTATACCAGTACGTGGCGGCAATTCTTCAAGACAGCATTTCTTACACCAGCCCTGTAAATTTGAGCAGCAACAAAGTATACGGCATAGATTTATCTTTTCCGTACTACAACAGCCCCATGGCTTTGTTCCATCTTCCGGATTTTATTTCAATGCTTAATATCAGATTCTCTTACAGGTACAGCAAGAGCACCGGAAGCTATCTAACTGAAGATCTATCGGATTGGGGTTATTCAAAATCTTTGACTGCATCTCTTGGATTAAAGCTATGGTACGAAGTTGAGGCAAGCATTTCTCTTTATTTTACCCCGAGAACCGAAAGTAAAAGATATTTCAGAAACCAGACTTCATATCTTTATGCTTTCTTCAGCAGGTCGTTCTTAAATAAAAAGCTTAAAATCAGTTTATATATTTCAGATATTCTTAACAGCAACAGGTATGACGTTCAAACGTTTGGAACGGACTATTATTCGCACAGCAATTCTGTCATGCAGAACAGCCGCAACGTCTCTATTGGCTTTACCTACATGATAAACAACTATAAGCCAAGGAATGATAGAAATATTGACGACGGCAGGGATGCGAGCGGACAATCTGTTAAATAAAGTATAAACATTGAGGAAGATTCATCGCTTTTAATTTTTGAAATATTTGGTAATAATACTTATCAGAAATATTCGTGAACGTTTTAAATAAGTCTTTATTGTATAGTTTTCACCACTTGCTTATATTATATCAAAGAAAATAATTACCTTAAGAATTATTAAGGCAAACAAAAAAAAGTTTTACTGACGGTAAATAAACATGAGTCTTTCTGATTTCGAAAATATTCTTCTCCGTATATCGAGAGAAATAAAAGCAAGACATCCAGGTTACAAAGGATTATATTTATACGGTTCTAGAATTCGTAAAAACATCAATGATGATTCCGATTATGATATTGTTCTTGTTTTTAACCGGCACATTGATTCTGCGCTTGAGAAACAAATTCTTTCCATCATCTATAAATACGAAATAGAGTACGAAATTCTGATTGATTTTTCGTGTTACAACTATCAAGACTTTTCAAGTATAATAACGCCATTCAGAAAAACCGTCTTGGAAGAGGGTAAATTTTATGCAGCTTGAAAAGGAAACGTTGATTAAATACAGAATTAGCCGCGCCAATGAAACAATTAAAGAGGCTGAATCTGCGTTTAATAACAACTTTTTATTTAATGCCGAAAACAGAATTTACTATGCAATATTTTACATTGTATCGGCTTTAGCACTAAAGCATGGTTTCTCAACTTCAAAACATCATCAACTTCTTGGCTGGTTTAATAAAGAATTTGTTAAAAAGGGAAAAATAAGTGTCGAGCTTAGTGAAATATACCGCGCGTCTTTTCAAAACAGGAAAAAGGGCGATTATGATGACTTTGTGGTCTTTAACTTTGAAGATGTCAAGAAACATATTGAAGATATGAAAATCTTTATAAGCGAAATTCAGGCTCTAATAAACCAATAACTCGCCAAATTCATTCCCTCATTTCTTCCCTTGAAGCATCGATGGATTTTACTATCTTTGAAGCATGCTGAGAAAAATTTTTTTGATAATATTATTTTCATTTGCATGCCTTTTTGCACAAGTGAATGAGAACAACCAATTCATGCTTGTGCAGGCGTATATCAATTCTGCGCAGTATGAAAAAGCCAAGCCTATTATGGAGGAGCTTTATAACAGCCAGCCAAATAACTATGAATATTTTACATCTCTAAACAAGGTTTACACAGAGCTTAAGGATTACGATGCATCAATTGCGCTTATCGAATCAAAGTTAAATCAGAACCGGGGCGACATAAACCTTTACGGTATGCTCGGCACTGAATATTACCTGAAAGGCAACGACAATAAAGCATTCGAGGTATGGGATAACGCTCTAAAGACTCTTCCACAAAATGAAATGTATTATAGAATCATCGCCAACTATGCAATCGAACGGAGAGCCTTTGACAAAGCAATTCAATATTTAAAAGAAGGACAAGACATTTCAAAAAATCCTGTCCTCTTTGCCTACGACCTTGGCAATCTTTATTCGCTTACAATGCAGTTCAAAGATGCAACCGATGAATACTGCATGATTCTTTCTAAAAACCAAAACCAGCTTTACAGTATAGAAAATAAAATTCTAAGTTATATTGATAAGCCCGGTGCGCTTCAAGCTTCTATTCCGGTTGTTGAAAAATATGCCGGTAGCGGTGAAGTAAATTTCAAACTGCTGCTTGCAAGGTTATACATCCAGGATAAAGCATTTGACAAAGCTTTCGATGAATATAAAGAAATAAGCGAAGCACAAAACGACCAGGGAGCGCAGTTGCTT
>JAJYIL010000358.1 GCA_021790055.1 Bacteroidota bacterium | reverse complement strand
ACCAATGCCCAAATTCTTTAATCCCCATTTAATTTTTTTATTATATCGTGAATTCCTATTGCCTGGCATTTTCTCCAGTTCATTTGGTGATTTGATAATTTGAACAATTTTTTCCGGAAAGCGCTTTTGAAATAGATTTTTTTCTTCTTCATTTAAATTCCCAAAGATGATTCTATGAGGCTGAACCTGAGCTATAGAATTGTTTATCTTAATTGCTTCATTTGATGCATCGGGACGAGTAATTCTTGGTGATTCAATAATAGGCAGGTAATAATTCTTTTGATTAAATAATTGAGAGAATTTTATAGCTAAATCTATATCGTCTGTTATGCAGACATTCTTTGAAACTTTAGGAATAAAATATTCCATGGAACGGGTTGACCTTTATATTTTAGTAATACGCCTTAATATATATGCATACGCTCTTTCAAACAAAGCCTGGTCTTTGTGGAGCTTGTATTTTAGCAAAACATTATTCCGATTTATTTAATCTCTTATAAACTTTTTTAAGTATATAATCTTTTACTATATCGCCGAAGGTTTTGTCATCGATTATGCGGTCGAAGATATCTTTGTTTTGGTCCATACGGGATATTAGCTTTAAGTCGAACTGGTCGTTGAAGCCGAATTTGAAATTATCGATTGAATTATTCTTTGCCTGGAGTTGAAGGGTTTCGTCTAAGACGAGTTCTTCTTCAATCTGATCGAAGAAATATTTGTCGGCTTCTGTAAAGTCGGTACCAAATCTTTCATTGAGCATTTCAATAATTTCGGAAAGCTTAGCCAATTCTTCGTGGTCCTCACCAGTTCCAACATCTGTGGGACTTTTAACTTCTCCAACTTTATCTTTTTCTAAAATGATTTTGCCTTCGGATATTTTTTGCAGACGGTAATATTCCAGAGCAACTTCATCATGCAGTTTATATCTTTCACCGTTTGATTTTGGAGGGAGCTTTGTTAGTAGTAGTCGAAGGTATGAATAGAATTTTTCCAATTCCATGTCAGCGAAAGGCATTATCTGAGCTAGGAAAGAATATAATCTTGTAAACGACATTGCAAGATGTTTGAAGTCTTCTTTCTTTGTCTCATCAGGTAAGTGGTTATATCTATCAACAGCGGGATCGATGTAGGAATTTAATAATGAATGGTCTTTTGCAACTTGTTTATCCCTACGTTTAAAATATACTTTACAGAAAGCTTCAACCTCAGAATTAAGAATTAATTGGAAGGCTTCAATTTTATTTTTAAGGTCATAGAGCTGGTTAGGATTTGAAACTTCTAGAACTGTGGTTACTTCATAGAACGGCTGGAATGATTCCAATATCTCTGAAGTCTCATTAGTGAAATCCAAAATAAAGGTATCTTCTTTACCAGGATATATTCTATTTAACCGGGATAAAGTTTGAACTGCTTTAACACCATGAAGCTTTTTATCAATATACATGGTATGAAGCAGCGGCTGGTCAAAGCCGGTTTGATATTTATCGGCTACTAACAAAATATTAAAATCATGAGTATTGAATTTTTCCGGAAGCTCTTTTTCGCCGAACTGATTCATAAACGGTTCGGTATATTCATTGCCGAAGTCATCTATTACGGTACCGGAAAAGGCAACCAATGCTTTAACATCTGTGTAGTTATGGGACTTAATATATTTATCGAACTCTTGTTTGTATTTTACAACGTGCAATCGAGAAGGAGTTACAACCATCGCTTTTGCCATACCACCAATTTTTTTAATTGTGCACTGACGGAAGTGCTCAATAATAACTTCAGTCTTTTGAGAAATGTTATGAGGGTGAAGTGATAAGAAACGAGCAATAGCCCTATTTGCTTTCTTCTTATTTATTACCGGGTCGTCTTCAATTTCTTTAGACAAACGATAGAATGTTTTATAGGTTGTATAATTTTTTAGTACATCAAGAATAAATCCTTCCTCAATTGCCTGGCGCATGGAATACAAATGAAACGGATAAGGTTTACCGGTAATAGGATCTTTAACTCCAAAGACCTCAAGAGTCTTAGCTTTTGGCGTAGCAGTGAAAGCAAAGAAGCTAAGGTTAGACTGCGGACCTCGAGAATGCATTGATTTTCTAATCTCATCCTGCTCATCAAAATCTTCTTCATAAGGAACCGTATCTTCTTTTACAGCACTTTCGAGGTCAATTACAGTTAAGACTTCTTTCATCTTCTTAGAAGCTTCGCCGCTTTGAGAGCTATGTGCTTCATCAACTATTACAGCATATTTTCTGGAAGGAAGCGAACCGGTTTTTTCCAAAACAAAAGGAAACTTTTGAAGTGTTGTAATAATAATATTAGCGCCGGAACTTAATGCTGAAGCTAATTGAGTTGAGTTCTGGTCAATCTTTTGAACTACACCGGCTACATGTTCATATTGATATATTGTTTCTTGAAGCTGTTGGTCGAGTACTTTCCTATCGGTAATAACGATGACAGAATCAAATACTCTTTTATCTTCATTGTTGTGCAGACTTGAAAGCTGATAGGCAAGCCATGCAATTGAATTGCTCTTACCGCTGCCGGCAGAATGCTGTATTAAATAATTTTTCCCGGAACCATTTTCTTTTGCATCGCTGATTAATTTGCGGACACAGTCAAGCTGATGAAAGCGTGGAAAAATCATTGATTCTTTTTTATATAGTTTGCTATCGATTTTTATTTCTTCAACTTGAAGATGAAAGAAGCGTTGAATAATATCGAGCCAGCTATCCTTGGACCAAACATATTCCCAAAGGTAAGATGTTTTGTAGCCGTCAGGATTAGGCGGATTACCGGAGCCGTTGTTGTATCCTTTATTGAATGGGAGATACTTTGTTTTGCTACCTTCAATTTTTGTTGTCATATAAACTTCATCGGTATCAACAGCAAAATGAACTAAGGCGCGCTTCTTAAATTCAAATAGCAGTTCACGGTAATCTCTATCGTAAGCATATTGCTCTTGTGCATCATGGACAGTTTGATGTGTGAATTGATTTTTTAATTCCGCAGTAGCAACCGGCAAACCGTTTAGGCTGAGGAGAATATCAATTGAGTTGTTATTCTTTTTGCTGTACTTTACCTGCCGGGTTACGATAAGCCGATTTAAATTATACAGCCTTTCAGTTTCAGGATTAAGATTGCTTGAAGGTTTGAAATATGCAAGCTTATAACGAACTCCGTAATCGGTAATACCATTTCTAATAACATCGAGCATTCCGCGGATATCAATTTCTTTTGTGAGCCTTTCGAGAATCTTTTCTTCTATCTTAGCGCCGTGAATTGCATCAGAGCTTTTCCATTCTTTAGGCTGGGATTCTTTTAGAAACGCAAAAAGATTTTTTCTATCAAGAGCAAAATCCTTATCGAAATCTTCAGAGCTGCCTTTTATATAGCCGCCGTTGGTTAGAAGAGATTCTTCAATTGCATCTTCAAGAGCGATTTCACGAGTGATATAATTTGCCATAGATTACAACTTTTCTATTTTGCCTCACGGATTAATCCGTGAGCTAATAATAAAAACTGCTTTGTTGAAACTATTTTAACAGTTTATAAATTTTTATATTCATTTTGACAACGGGTTATAACATAATAATAAAATTAGTTTTTCAAAAAGTGACCGGTGCCGGTTGGTAATGAATTCCTTACATCAATTTTACCGGTTACAACTTCAGAAATTAATGCAGTTCGATATTCCTGGAGTAACAAAATTTCTTTTTCAATTTTATTTATTGTAAAATTTATTCTGTCGCTTTCTTGCTCAAGAAAACCTATAATTTGTTTTTGCTCATCAATATTAGGTACAATTAAAAAAAAGTTTTTAATTTGTTCATAGTTCAAGCCCTCTCTATTACCACCATTTTGATGAAAGTTAATTTGTGTTTGCCCAAAAGATGAGTATAAAAAGAAATATAAGAATTTAGTCAGTATTTTTTTGAAGTTTGGACGAATTATACAGACATGCTGATTTACATTACCTTTACTAAAATGATTATCTACATAATAACATCTTCCAATAGATGCACCGGTAATATTTAATAAAACATCACCATTTTTTATTCTACTATTTTTCATTTCGTTATCAATGTCATGAGAAATAAAAACAATATCATCTAATTTCAAACCATCAAAATGAATATTCTGGCTTCTTAAAAAGGGGATGCCGAAAGTTTGATATATAGCTGCACCTCCACGAGGAGTAATTCCACTATTTACTTTATCAGCCACATATTTT
>JAJYIL010000357.1 GCA_021790055.1 Bacteroidota bacterium | reverse complement strand
TGGACCGATTTCATACACGCCGGAGATTTCTTCTTCGGAGGCGTTCATCAAATTATCGATTGATAAAAAGTGATCTGCAAGCTTTCTGGCGGCACCGGCTCCAACATAGCGAATTCCTATCGCAAATAAAACCTTTTCAAATGGTTGCTTCTTGCTATCTTCAATTGCGCTTAAAAGATTATTAACGCTTTTCTCTCCTAATCTTTCGATGGCAATTAATTCTTCTCTTCTTTCCCTAAGATCATATATATCCGCATAAGTATGTAGGAAGTCTTTCTCCACAAATAAATCTATAAGAGCCTCACCAAGCCCGTCAATATCCATTGCGCCACGTGTTGCAAAATGCTCGAGCCTTCTCTTAATTTGCGCCGGGCATTCGAAGTTCTCGCAATAGTATGCAACCTCGTTCTCGGGCTTATACAGCGGGGCTTGGCAAACCGGGCATTTTTCCGGCGGCTTTGCGGGCTTGCTGCCTTCCGGTCTTTCATCCGGCACAACAGCAACTACCTTTGGAATTACATCGCCGCCCTTCTCAATTACAACTCTATCTTTCTCGCGGATGTCTTTCCGTTTTATTTCATCGTAATTATGCAGCGTTGCCCTGCTTATTGTTGAGCCGGAAAGAAATACGGGAACCAATTCTGCAACCGGAGTAACCGAGCCTGTACGCCCAACTTGCCAGGTAATTTTATTTAAGGTTGTAAAAGCCTGCTTAGCTTTGAACTTAAATGCGACAGCCCACCTTGGCGCCTTGGCAATGCTGCCGAGTATTCTTTGCTGCCGTATTGAATTTACCTTTATTACTGCACCATCTATTTCGTACTCAAGCGACTCACGCTTCTCTTCGAGTCTATGACATGCAGCTAAAACTTCATCTATATTTTTACAAAGCTTGTACTCCGGGTTTACTTTGAATCCGAGTTCTTTTAATATCTTTAAATTTTCAAACTGCGATTCAAATTCTTCTTCGATACTTACAAGCATATAAAGAAAAATATCGAGCGGACGCTTTGCAACTACCTGAGGGTTCTGCAGCTTCAAAGTGCCGGCAGAGGAGTTACGCGGATTAGCAAAAAGCTTTTCTCCTTGTTCTTCTCTTTCTTTATTTAATTTTAGAAAGTCATTCACCTTCATGAAAATCTCGCCGCGCGCTTCAAAGTCATCCAGCTTGTATTTGTTCGATTTCAGTTTCTTAAGCCTAAGCGGCACGGCTTTAATGGTCTTTACATTTATCGTAATTTCTTCGCCTACAGTTCCATCCCCACGTGTTGCAGCCGTCTTCAAATACCCGTTAACATAATTTAAGCTGATCGATGCGCCGTCAATCTTTGGCTCAACAACATACTCAACTTTTTCTCCGGCAGGCAAACCGCCGCGGACTCTCCTGTCGAAATCATAAAGCTCATCTTCATTATAAGTGTTGGAAAGGCTAAGCATCGGGATTTTATGTATAACAGGCTTAAAATTTTTTGTTAGATCTTTGCCTACACGCTGCGTCGGTGAGTCTGGGGTAACAAGGTGAGGATTTTCCGCTTCAAGCTTCTCAAGCTCTTTAACAAGCCTATCATACTCTTCATCGCTTATCGAAGGCTCTGCGAGAACGTAATACTTATAATCATTCTTACGGATCCTCTCTCTTAGATCTTCAATTCTTTTTTCAATTTTATCTGCCATCTTTTTTAATTACATTAAAAATTCGGTTGTGACTGCAAATATTTCAACCCGGTACTGTCAATCGAAACATACTTAACTTCATGTTCTTTGCCTGTGAAGCTCAACGGCTTATTATTCAATTTAAATTGAACCGCCGATGAATTACCGACAATCATCTGGTAATCTCTCAAAGCTCTTACATTCTTAAATGAATGCGGAAGAAGAGTATATTCCTCCACGGTCTTTCCGTCCAAAAGCATTTTTATCCATGAAGTATCATCCGCTTGAATCAAAAGTGAAAGGCTGTCGCCGCTTAGTGTACTTGCCGTAACTGCAGAATGTGTTTTTGGAGCTATCTGTTCATAACGGGGTTGATTATCCTTTATAACTTCGTTATAAGGTTTTTCGGGGACTATAATCTCATTATTGCTACGTATGAATGCAAAGTAAACAACAAGAAGAATAATTACTGCGCCTCCGGCTATACCGGCAAGTGTTACTTTATTTTTGTCAAGCTTTGCTGCTGAGCCGCTTGCCTGGCTTGGCGGATTGTACGCTTCGTATGTCCGGACAATAGATGGAACCTTGTTAACCTTTGGGTTGATTTCTTCCTTTTCTAGTCTCGGCTTTTTTACTTCTTCTTCTACATTGCCGGATTCATCGTATTGCTTGCCGTGCCTGGCGGCATCGAACTTCTTCAACACGACCTGTTCGTCAAGACCTACAGACTTCGCGTATTCCCGGATGAAAGACTTTATATAAATCTCCGGCAGAAAGGAAAAATTTCCGTTCTCAATGTTTTCCAGGAATTTCAAGTCGATTCTCGTTTTAGCGGCTATTTGCTGAAGCGAAGTCTCACTCTTCTGCCGCGCTTCTTTTAATTCGGCTGCAAATTTGTTAAGCATATTCCCACTGTCTTTAATTCTAAAGGTTTAAATTTAATCAAAACTAATGTTAGGTATAAAGCTATAGAGGTATAAGGTATATTGTGCAAAAATACAGTTAACCGCACCCTTAAACCATATACCATTATACCCTAAATCCCTTCCCTAACCAGCCGCGCAGCAAAGGCTCCGTCCATGCGGTGAATATGAGGAAGCGTTTGGATACAATTGTTTTCATCCAGCAATTCATGAGAAAATTCTCCCGATGCATCCTTCAAAATGAACTGAGGATGAGAGTCGAGGAATCTTTTTACAACGCCGAAATTTTCTTCCGGTTCAATTGAACACGTGCTGTAAACTATAACGCCGCCCGGTTTAATAAGCGATGAAGCTTTTTCAAGCAGTTCATATTGAATATCCGTAATCTTTCTAAGATCAAGAAGATCTTTTTTCCATTTTATATCCGGCTTTTTAGATAACGTACCCGAGCCAAGGCAGGGAACATCAGCCAGAACTCTGTCAAAAGGCTGGCTTTTGTATTCGAGTGCATTTATCTCCATGGTCTTAACGCTCTTTATCCCGAGCCGCTCCAAATTTTTACGCATCAACATCAGCCTGCTTTCGTATCTATCGAGCGCGACAATCTCTCCTTCATCTTTAATCAAGCTGGCAAGGTAAGAAGATTTGCCACCCGGTGCAGCACATAGGTCCAGCACTCTCATTCCTGGTTTAGGATCCAGAAGTCTGCATGCTAATCCTGCGCCTTCATCCTGAACGTTGAAGTATCCTTTTGAATAATATTCCCATGCGGTAATATTAGTAAGATTTTGGAGCTTAAAAAATTCAGGAAGATATTTACCCTGGATGAACTTCAGGTTTACGGCAGTTAAAAGCCGTGCAAACTCATCCGGGTTTGTTTTAAGTGTATTCAGCTTTAGAGTGAGAAAAGGCTTATCATTGTTTGCAGCAAGAAGCCTTTCCGTAGCCTCTCTTCCGAATCTTTCGAGGTATCGTTTCACCATCCATGAAGGGTGTGAATAGTAAGTGCATAAATAGCCAACCAAATCCTCTTCGGGATCCGGATATCTTATTGCATTTTTACTCCGGATAATGTTTCTAAGGATTGCATTAGTTAAGTCGGCAGGTTTCTGTCCTTGAAGCCTTTTAACAAACTCAACTGCCTCGTTAACAATGGCGTGGTCGGGTATACGGTCTAAAAACATTATCTGGTAAAGTGCAACCCTCAGACCGTTTTTTAAATTAGGGATGGCTTTAGAAAATTGTCCTTTATAAAAGCCGTTAAGCACCCAATCGAGTCTACCCATCCAGCGGATAACCCCATGAACAATTTCATAAAGCAGGGCTTTATCCTGCCCGCTAAGCTCGCTGTTCCGCATTTCATTATCCAAAAGCTTTTCAAGGTAAGCGTCGGTTCGCTCAACTCGGTTTAAAATTTTTACGGCAAGCCCTCGGACGCCTTCGTACAAATTTTCAATTTTATGTTCTTCAAGTAGTGCCATCAATTATTGAAACCTGTTTTAGCCCGTTCGTTTTCTGTTGCGGTGAAAATATAATAAAAAATTTTTTCTTCAGCATCGCTCATTTTTATTTTCCTTCTTTCCATAACAATCTTCGCTGTTTTGATGCCCTTCTCAAGATCATAGGTTATCAAGCTTTCATTCCCGCCCCAAGTAAAAG
>JAJYIL010000005.1:4895-21010 GCA_021790055.1 Bacteroidota bacterium | reverse complement strand
GCTTAGCATATGGATAAGTTCCATTGGAATCTATTACAGCCGGCGGCTGCGAGAGAGTCGGAACAGCTGAGAGTGATGCGAGCTTTTCACCACCTAATTGCGATGATAAACCAACATATGAATAGAGATTCCCGTTCAGTGTAGTTACTCCGCGCAAAGCAACCTTAATAGAGTCTAATTTGCCTCCTGATACTCCATCAAATTCTACTGCTATACTATCACCTTGAGTTAGTTGCAAATATCCGATAGGTTCAGCACTGTCCCACTTCAATTCTGTTACGTTTGAAAGGATCGTTCCGGTTGCAGTATACGAAACAATATTATTTAGAGGTGTAGATTCGGTTTTACCCGATAAATTCGTATCGATAACAACAAAGCTGATAGTGTTGTAAGTTGTACCGTAAGAAGCATCGGAAAAAGCCGAGTTCAAAGGAACATCAACAACGCGCGGACTGGCGGTTCCGCCGGTTTCAATCGCCTTAATTACCGGCTTGCTTGAGGTTGAAAAAGTTATGTTTAAGTTTTTGGAATTTGTAAATGTTAAATATTCCGCTGCATAGTTCTGAATTGTATCTGTTTCGGATATGCCGGGACTATAAAACATTTTTGGAATCGAATTTGGTAAACCGGGATAAGTATAACCCCATGCAGGATTGACAGATTTATCGTTCAATTCATTAGCTATAAGCCAATTATCAAACACCTGAGTAAGAGTTAACGACTGACCGACATCCTGTAAGGCATAACTTAAGCCTCCCGCACCAACCACACCATGGTTTGTATAATCCTGGACTATATATTTGAATATTCCGGGTCCAAACTGGTTATCCAGATAAAGAAAGAATCTTTGGGCTCGAGCATAATCATTCAATACAAGAGTTGCATCATTATATCTCCAGCCAAATAGAAAATAATTTGTTTCACCGGCATACAGTTCCGGATCCGAAAGCGAGTACCCGCAAATTATCTCTGCGATCTTAGAAAGACCCTCATTTACAAACGTCCATTCAGACACGGTTTGATGATAATTCCAATTGATCATATGCTGGAATTCATGTGCGCAGGTTTGTAAAGCTGTAGTTATACCTTCAGGTGTTGTAAGATCTGTAGGGTTGCAATCCATGTAATAAATTTCCGCTTTATTTGTGCCGGAAGCATCGGGGATTTCATTAGTAGGATCGAAGTAACCGGCGGTATAACCTCCGCTACCGTTATAGCCGTCTTTTATATCCAGAATTAAAATTATAATCCGCGGATCATTGTCTACATCAGGCGGAGTACCGAATGTTGTGGTATCCGTCTGATAAATGCCCATATTTGGATTAGCGGGCGTCTTATTGTCAAATTCATTTATAACAGAATCGACTGCTGCTTGATTAACCTTTCCTGCAGTCCAGGAGGCATCTTCAACAAATACATAACATTGATTTCCTATTCCTCTGCAAGTAGACGGGACAGAATAATATTGGTCGTTTACAAAATTATATGCCAGCCATGAATGAGTGGAACCGACTGTAAATCCCCAAGCAGAAGTTTTTAACATTCTCATCTTATTGTAATAATCCGGATGAGCCTTTATCCACTCAGCAACTTGCTTATACTGTTTCTGCAAAAGAGGTGTTCCGTCAACCGGGTAGCTCTTCGTAAGATTTTCATTTGCCTTCTTCATCATAACCTGAGCATACGCTTCGAATGAAAACACAAAAGCGAGTAAAATTATTAAACTGGTGTTCTTCATATATTCCTCATGATTGAAATTTATGTTTATAGGTTCTAAGGTATAAGGGTAGTGGTATCAAGTTATATTGGTATAAGGGTATAAGTGGCACCGCTGCAACTTTATACCCTATGCCTTTATACCCTAATTCCTAGTTAGAATTTCAGCCTTCTCGACTTCAATTGTTTTTAAATTATTTTTCTCATCAATTTTGTTATAAAAAATCTTTACCCACTTACCCTGGTTTCCAAGTAAAGTATCTCGCGTCTTTCCACGGCAATCAAGTATGTAATTGAGAGATGGACTAACTTGAAGTGCCAAATTTGTAAATGGCTCATTCCCGACAACAACTACCTGCCCGGTAAGCTCTTTCATGCCGGACGTTTCTTCAGATGAAGCACAGCCAATTAACATTAACACTGCAGCGAACAATATTATAAATATTAATGTTGTTTTTGCTTTCATATCTTATGAAAAATAATTTAGTGCTCCGGATTTTATTAGAAGACATCCAACTCTTAACAATAAATTTAATATTGAATCTATGTATTGACTGTGTCTTGTAACTCAAATTAGTAAATTTTTATTTGTAAAAATTGCACGAATTAATTAAATCACCAAATAATTTTTGGTGGAAAATTCTTAACCTCCCTTTGAGGTAAGCTTTGCTTAACTTAAATTAGCTGAAAAGATTTTTGACTTAGTTATAAATGAATATTGAAATAATGCATGACATACCGGATAATAAATTCTTTGCGGTTGTAAGCGGTAAGGAAGCGTATTTGAGATATCTATTCATTAACAAGACCACAATGAATATGATTAAGACTTATGTCCCGCCGGAATTGCGTGGTCAGGGCATTGCAGCGGTTGTTGTTCATGCAGCGTTAGAATATGCAAAAGAGAAGGGATTCAAAGTTGTGCCTACCTGTTCTTACGTTGAAACTTATATTGAGATGCACCAGGAATACAAAGCTCTTCTTATTTAATTGAATATTGAGCGTTGAATATTCAATTCTCAACGCTCAATGTTCAACTCGACT
Organism: Bacteroidota bacterium; assembly: GCA_021790055.1. GTDB lineage: Bacteria > Bacteroidota > Ignavibacteria > Ignavibacteriales > Ignavibacteriaceae > FEN-1297. Next base: position 18,250 of record JAJYIL010000005.1, on the reverse strand, counting down.
GCTTCATGCAGGTTTCTATAATTCTTCGAAGCTTACTTTTTCAACCTGGCGGTTAAAATAAGCTCAACACCGGCAAGCGCCTTGGATACAGGGCAGCCTTTCTTTGCTTCTTCGGCATGCTTCATAAATGTCGCTTCATCAATACCGGAGATGCTTGCATCGCATTGCATTTCAATCTTTGTAATGGTAAACCCGCTCTCAAGCTTTTCGATATGAACCTTGTCTTCAGTCTTTACCGAATTGACAGTAAAGCCGGCACCGGCAAGAATATTTGAAAGCGCCATTGAATAGCACGCAGCGTGCGCTGCACCGATAAGCTCTTCGGGATTTGTTTCTTTCCCGGTTTCAAACCTTGAAACAAAATTGTATGGAACATTTTTAAGCACGCCGGATTCAGAACTTATATTTCCGCTTCCCTTTTTCAAGTCACCGCGCCATTCGGCATTAGCTTTTCTTACAGGCATAGAAATCTCCTTTCATTATTATTAAATCATTTTTATTAGCATTTAAATTATAATATTTTTTATTTTAGTAACCAAAGCAGCATGATTTTATATCACAAACCGGTTTGGGAGGAAAAATGAAATACAAAATTCTATTCCTTATGTTCTTAATTGTTCTGTTCACGGTGTTTGTTTCCCAGAATACGAGCATAATCCCGATAAACATCTTATTCTGGAAAGTTGAATTATCGACGATTGTTGTCATCTCAATTTCATTTCTTATCGGAATGATTCTGGGATTTGTAATTATCAGTTTATTTTCTGCCCCTAAAAAGGAAGAGACTACGGTGGAAAATTAATGTTGTGATATAGAAAAAAGCTCGGCAGAACTCCAAGAATATTTAATTATTTAGGATGCTGCGATGTAAATCAACATTAATATTTTTTCAACGGCTTAAGGTAATTTAACTGAAGAAAAACGACCTGAAGAATATGCATTATCTTCACTACTTTCATCAATCACCTTTATATATCCATGCCCTTCTGCATCTTCATCAAAAATTACACAATCTACCTTGCCAAATTCAATTGAAGCAGGATAATCCTTATTGCTAAGACATACTACAAGTTGAGGCAACATTTTATAATCTACGAGGACACACATTGCACCAAATAAATGCACTTCGCTATCATCCTGCGGCTTCTTGCATATTGGATAAATATGTGCTATGTTTGTTCGTTCAATTCGCCCTCTTGAGGGCGATTTTTATTTGTATGAATACACTCGAAGAGAATATAAGAGAGATTGCCGTAGAAATTGTTGAGAGGAATAATTTCTTTATAGTAGACCTGGTGGTACACGGCAAGAGCGGCAGCCGTTCAATAGAAATTTATATCGACGGCGAGAAAAATGTTTCGGCTAATGATTGTGCGCGGATTAGTCTCGAAGTCAATCCAAAACTGGAAGGCTTGCCTGATATCGGCTCCAATTATTATCTTGAAGTATCTTCTCCCGGTGTAGATAGACCTATAAAATTCCTGAAGCAGTTTCCAAAGCATATAAACCGAAAATTTGAAATAGCATTCAAGTCCGGTGAAGAAACAAAGAAAATAACCGGGAAGCTTGTCGGTATTGAGGGTGAAAATTTAATATTCACTTACGGCAGCAGGGATGTAATAATTAATTTTAATAACATAATAAAAGCAAAAGTATTAATAAGTTTTTCTTAATCGGAGGATCAATTATATGAACGCAGATATTGTTGAATCATTTTCCCAGATGGTAAGGGAAAAGGGAGTCGACAAAGATGTTTTAGCCGGCATTATCGAAGAAATCTTCGGTATGCTTGTTAGGAAAAAATACGGTGAGGATGCAAAGTACGATGTTGTCGTCAATATGGATAGAGGCGACATTGAAATCTTCCTGGAAAGAGAAATCGTAGAAGAAGTTGAAAATCCGAATACACAGATCAGCTTGGAAGATATTAACAACCGCGGCAACGAAGATGAGCTTGATGTAGGCGATGATTTCGTAGAAAAGCTCGAACTCGAAACCTTCGGAAGAAGACTTATTACTCTTGCAAAGCAGGGACTTAACCAGAAGATACGCGAGATTGAAAAAGATATAGTATACAACGAGTACAACGAGCTTCTTAATGAGATTGTAGTCGGCGATATTTACCAGATTAGGAAGAGCGACATACTTGTAAATCATAACAGGAATGAGTTGATACTTCCCCGCTCCGAGCAAATTCCTTATGAAAGATATAAGAAGGGAGAAACTATCCGCGCAATAGTAAAGGAAGTAAGGAAAAGCACCAGCGGACCGGTAATAGTAATTTCGCGTGCAGATAATAACTTTTTAAGAAGATTGTTTGAGATAGAAATACCTGAAATATACGATGGGATAATAGATATAAAGGCAATTGCCCGCGAACCCGGCGAGCGCGCCAAAGTTGCCGTTGAATCGCAAGACAACCGCATCGACGCTGTAGGCGCCTGCGTTGGAATGAAAGGCGTGCGTATCCACGCAATAGTAAGAGAGCTTAGTAATGAAAACATCGACGTCGTAAATTATTCCGAAGACCCGGTTGTTTATCTTCAAAGATCCCTGGCTCCTGCAAAACTTAAGAAAATTGAAGTAAACACAGCAGCTAAAAAAGCCGTTGTAACTGCGGACAGCGACCAAGTCTCACTTCTTGTAGGCAGGAACGGTGTTAACATAAGACTGGCAATGAAGCTTACTGGTTATGAAATTGAAATCCTGAGAGAAGAAAAGCCGTTTGAAGAATATGAAGAAGATATTGAGTTAATAGATCTTAAAGAAGAGCTTGGCGCAGAAATTTATGAACTTCTCATAAACAATCGTTACGATACTGCTCTTGAGGTTTTAACCGCAGGCCCGGAAAAGCTGAAGGAAATTGAGGGTCTTGACGAAGCGAAGATAAACGAGATACTTGAAATAATTAAATCACAATTTGAAGAAGAAGAAGAATAGCTCGAATATTAGGTAACCAGAATATGTCCGAAACTAAAGAGAAAAAAGTTCGCGTTTACAAGTTGGCATCTGAGTATAATCTCTCGGCTGAAAACCTTATGGAATTTTTACGTAAGCGCGGACATGACGTAAAGTCTCATATGGCTATCTTGTCCGACGACATGGTGAAGGAGATAAACGATCATTTTAAGAAGGATATCGAGAAGGCTGAAAAGCATTACAAGAAGATAGCGGAGTTCAACAAGAAGAGAACCGAGAAAACCGGGAAAGAAGAAAAAGAAGAAGCTAAGCATGAAGAAAAGCAAAAGGAAAAAGCACCTGAGCCGGTACCTGCAAAAGAGCCTGAAAAGTTAGTTGAAGAAAAGCCCGTTGTAGTTGAAGAAAAAGCAAAGCAGGCTGAAGAAAAAGTTGTTGAAGTATTACCAAAAGAAACATTACCTGAAAAAACAAAAATTGAAACAAAGGCTGCGGAGACTAAGGTCCCCGAACCTGGAGTAACTGAAACAAAAGCAACCGTAGAAAATATAGCTGAATCGGCTCAGACTCCGGCACGTGAAGAAAAGGTCTTCCTTTCTCCTAAAGAAATAGAAGCTGCAAAGAAAAAGGGTCTAAAAGTTGTCGGTAAGATGGAACTCGAAGAAGAGACTAAATCCGATAAGGATTCTACCGGTTCCATAGCAACAGGAGGTCGTACATCAACAGAAGCTCCAAGGAAAAAAAGGAAGAAAAAGCCGAAGAAAAAAACCGGCGAACAGGTTGTTGAAGAGCCGGTAATTGTAAAGAAAAGAAAGAGAATTAAGCGCTTTGAGATTGACCAGAGAGAAGTTAAGGAAGCAATTAGAAAAACTCTTCTCAGTATGGACGACTCTGTAATTTCAGATCGTGCAAGCTCACGCAAAAAGAAACGCAAGGAGAGGGAAGCCGAAGAAGAACTACGCCAGGAAATGCGGTCGCTTGAACAGAATAAAATTGCCGTAAATGAATTCATCGCAGTTAATGAGCTTGCAAATTTGATGAAGGTACCCGTCGGCGATGTAATTTCAAAATGTATCGAGCTTGGATTGATGGTATCTATCAACCAACGGCTTGATTTTGAAACCATTTCCCTGGTTGCCGATGAGTTCGGATTTGAAGTTGAGCTACAGAAGGAATATACTGCGGAGGTCCTTGAAGACAAGCCTGACGATCCGGCAAGCTTGGTACCGCGCTCACCAGTAGTAACAATTATGGGGCATGTTGATCACGGTAAGACTTCTCTGCTTGATTATATAAGAAGAACAAACGTTGTTGCAGGAGAAGCGGGAGGAATTACACAGCACATCGGCGCTTATAAAGTTGACGTCGGCAGCGGGAAATTTATTTCATTCCTCGATACGCCCGGTCACGAGGCATTTACTGCCATGCGCGCGCGCGGTGCACAGTTGACAGACATAGTTGTACTTGTTGTTGCTGCCGATGATGCAGTAATGCCTCAAACAGTTGAAGCTATTAACCATGCTCAGGCAGCAGCAGTTCCTATTGTTATTGCCATTAACAAAATTGACAAGCCGGGTTCGAATATTGATAGAATAAAACAACAGCTTGCAGATAGAAACATTTTAGTTGAAGACTGGGGCGGTAAGTACCAGTGCGTTGAAATCTCAGCAAAAACGGGTTTGAACGTAGAGCTCCTCCTTGAGAAAATTCTGCTTGAAGCTGAAATTCTTGACCTAAAGGCTAACCCGGATAGAACTGCACGAGGCGCCGTTGTTGAATCGGAGCTTGACAAAGGAAGAGGAATTACGGGAACAATACTTGTTCAGAAGGGAACGCTGCATATCGGCGATCCATTCATTGCAGGTATCTACCAAGGCAAAGTTCGTGCAATGTTTGATGAACGCGGCAACAAGGTTTTAGATGCACCGCCGTCAACACCAGTGCAGGTTTTGGGATTTGAAGGAGCCCCCCAGGCGGGTGATACCTTCGTCGTCGTAGATTCCGATAGAATGGCTCGCGAGATTGCGCTGAAGAGACAGCAGCTTAAGCGCGAGCAGGATCAGAAGCAGGTTCACCACGTTACTCTTGACGAGATTGCTGAGCAAATCAGTATTGGCGGAGTTAAAGAATTGCCGCTTATTGTCAAAGGCGATGTTGATGGCTCTGTCGAAGCACTGTCAGATTCTTTAATGAAGCTTTCAAATGAAGAAGTAATTGTAAGAGTTATTCACAAGGGTGTCGGCGGAATTTCGGAAAGCGACGTGTTGCTTGCATCTGCATCCGATGCAATAATTATCGGCTTCCATGTAAGACCCAACCTTAATGCACGCAAGCTTGCGGAGACTCAGAATGTAGACATCAGGCTTTACAACGTTATTTACGATGCGATAAACGAAGTTAAATCCGCACTTGAAGGCTTACTATCGCCTGTGCTTTCCGAAGAGGTTACCGCTACGCTTGAAGTGAGAGACACATTTAAGATTCCTAAGTTCGGAACTGTAGCGGGCTGTTACGTCCAGGATGGTAAAATTACCAGAAGCAATAAATTACGATTAATACGCGACGGCATTGTAATCCACGAAGGCGAGATTGCAACTCTTAAGCGTTTCAAGGACGATGTAAGAGAAGTAGATTCCGGCTACGAATGCGGATTGAATATAGCAAACTTTAACGATGTTAAAGTCGGCGATACAATCGAGGCATTCAAGATAATTGAAACCAAGAAAAAGCTGGCTTAATTTGTCACTGTTTTAACAAAAATATTTTGTTAATTTAGAAAAAAAAATTAATACCGGATTATATTAGATAGCTTCTATAAACCGGCGGCTTGAAAGGAGCGGATAAAATGGCACACAGGATTGATCGAGTAGAGCATTTGATAAAGGAAGAGATAAGCTTAATCTTTTTGTACAAGCTCCCGGATAAGTTGGGTGATTCCTCGGTTGGATTTGTAACCGTTACCTCGGTTAAAGTAAGCCCCGATCTGAAAATTGCTAAAATTTATGTTTCAATACTTGAAAAGGATAAACGGGAACATTCACTTGAGCGGATTAAATCGGCTACAGGATTTATCCGTTCCGAACTTGCCTCACGGATTAGGATTAAGTTTGTACCCGAGCTAAAGTTTTTCCTGGACGATACCCTCGACTACGTTGAGAAAATAGAAGGTTTAATTAAAAAGATTCACGAAGATGATAACAAAGGAAACGGATGATTTTTCCAGGCTTAACTTTCAAAGCGGGGAAGTTATTCTTATCGATAAGCCAAGCGGATGGACTTCATTTAAGGTAGTTTATAAAATCCGCCGTGCCGTTGAGGTGAAAAGAGTAGGCCATGCCGGAACACTTGATCCGCTTGCAACAGGTCTTCTTATTATTTGCACCGGGAAAAAAACGAAAGAGATTACCCAATACCAGGATTTGAAAAAGACATACGCCGGTAAAATAATACTCGGAAAGACTTCACCTTCGATGGATATGGAAACCGAAATTACCGAAACGGACTTTCCTGCAGGAATTACTATCGATAAAATCCTTGAAACTCGAAACAACTTTGTCGGTAAGATTAAGCAAGTCCCGCCGATGTTCTCAGCAGTAAAAGTAAACGGCAGATCATTATATAAAATAGCCCGTAAAGGGAAAGAAGTTGTTAGAGAGCCCCGCGAAGTTGAGGTTCATAAATTTGAAGTAAAAAAAATCGCTCTCCCTGAAATTGAATTTGAAATAGTATGTTCTAAAGGGACTTATATCCGCTCAATAGCAAATGACTTTGGCGAAAGGCTTGGCTGCGGCGGCATCCTGGGCTCTTTACGAAGGACGGCAATCGGTGAATATTCAGTCGATAATGCTCTGGGAGCGGATGATTTTATAGAAAAGATGAAGACTGCTGCCGTCAATGCAAAGAGCCTGGAGGTTTGAATTGAAGGGTGGCTTAGTGACTAAAAAATTTCTTTTTAAGATAAAAAAGAATTATATTCGCAAACTTTTGAATTGTAATATGTTGATATGAAAGTGTTTAAAAGCCTTTCGGAAGTAGAAAAAAATAAAGACACTGTACTTACGCTTGGAACTTTCGATGGCATTCACCTGGGACATAAAAAAATAATTGAAGGCGTTATAGAGAAAGCTTCACAGACCGGCGGAAGAAGTCTCTTAATAACATTCGATCCGCATCCCAGAACCATTGTTTCCAAAACCGGGGTAAGATTATTAAACACCCTGCCGGAAAAGCTCGAGATTTTGGGCAGCCTCGGCATTGAAAACATCCTCGTAATTAATTTTACAAAAGAGTTTTCCCAGCTTGAATCCGAAGAATTCATCAAGGAATATATTGTAGATAAAATAGGTGTTAGAGAAATTGTAATCGGGTATGATCACCACTTCGGCAAAGGAAGAGGCGGCGATGAGCATACTTTAAGAGAACTCGGCGTAAAGCACGGTTTTGGCGTAACTAAAGTGAATGCGGTTTATGTTGACGGTATTTCCGTCAGCAGTACTAAAATAAGAAATGTTTTGGTCAATGGTGATGTACAACAGGCAAGCATTTTGCTTGGCCGTCTCTATTCTTTTACCGGAACAATTATCAAAGGCGACGGCAGAGGAAAGACACTCGGATTCCCGACTGCAAACATTAAGCTTAATAATGAAAGCAAGCTTCTTCCTGCAATCGGAATTTATGCTGTAGAAGTTTATGTTAATGGAAAAAAATACTACGGCTTGTTGAGCATCGGCAGGCGACCTACTTTTTATATTGACGGTTTGGTTACTACCGAAGTATATATTATTGATTTTGATGCCGATATTTACGGCGAGCAGGTTACAGTAAACATGGTGGAAAGAATTAGAGGAGAAGAAAGATTTTCTTCTACCGAGGCGCTAATTTCTAAAATGCATGAGGATAAAGAAGCCGGGCTTGAGATTTTTAACAAGCCTGCCTACAAGGCAGGTAAACTGGCAAATGGAATTTTAAAATAATTAATCCCGGTAACTGCACTGTTATACAGACTGATTTTCTGGGATTACATCGTACAAACAAACTAAGGATAATAAAATGACGAAAGAAGAAAAGCTTGTTTTAGTCAAGCAATTCGGAAAAAACGAAAAAGATTCCGGTAAATCGGAAGTTCAAATTGCACTACTTACAAAAAGGATAAATGATCTCACCGACCATTTCAACGCCCATAAAAAGGATCATCATTCTCGCCGCGGCTTGATGATGATGGTTGGTAAGCGCAGAAGACTGCTCGATTACCTGATGAAGAAGGACATTGAAAGATACAGGGCGATAATTAAAGAATTGAATATTAGAAAGTAATAGGTTAGAAAATGTTAATAAAAAAAGAAGTTGAGATTGGCGGTAAAATTTTTTCGATAGAGACCGGGAGGCTTGCAAAACAGGCAAACGGTGCTGTTATGGTCAGGTATGCAGATACGATGGTTTTGGTTACCGCTGTGGCTGCAGAAGAAGTTAAAGAGGACCAGGACTTCTTTCCTCTTCAAGTTGAGTACAGGGAAAAGACTTCTGCTGCCGGAAAGTTCCCGGGAGGTTACATAAAGCGTGAAGGTAGACCTTCTGAAAAGGAAATCTTAAGCTCACGGCTGATTGATAGACCGATTAGACCGCTCTTCCCGGAATATTTTAAAAATGAAACCCAGGTTATTGCATTCGTCTTTTCGCACGACGGAGAGAACGATGCAGATGTTTTAGCGGCAGTAGGCGCTTCCGCTGCTTTAACGATCTCTGATATTCCATTCGACGGACCGGCTGCCGAAGTTAGAGTTGGCAGGGTGAACGGACAGTTTGTAATCAACCCGACGCTGCTGCAGTTGAAAGACAGCGACATGGAGCTTGTAGTTGCAGGTACGTCGGATTCGATTATGATGGTTGAAGGCGAGTCCAAACAAATCAGCGAAGCTGATCTTCTTGATGCTCTTAAGTTCGCTCAGGAGGAGATCAAAAAGCTCGTTCAGATTCAAAATGAATTAAGAGCGGAAGCCGGGAAGCCGAAGAAGGAAATCGTTCCGGCGGTAATTGATGAAGCGCTTAAAAAAGATGTTTACGATCTTGCTTACGAGAAATTTAAGGAGATTGTTTATTCCGTTCTTGCAAAAGAAGAACGAAGCGCAAAGAATAAAGAGCTTATCGGCTTTGTGAATGAATCTCTGAAAGAAAAATATCCCGAGCAGGAAAAGGGTATCGGTGAAATTCTTCATGAACTTGAAAAAAAATTGATGCGCGGAAGAATTCTTGCCGAAGGAATCCGGTTAGACGGAAGAAACACTAAGCAGATAAGACCGATAACAGTCGAGCTCGGCATTCTCCCAAGGACTCACGGTTCGGCTTTATTTACGCGAGGTGAGACGCAAAGCTTAACCACCGTTACTCTCGGCACGAAGAATGACGAGCAGATAATTGATGGATTAATCGACGAGTACACGAAGAAGTTCATGCTTCATTACAACTTCCCTCCTTTCAGTGTCGGTGAAGTTGGAAAGATGTCCGGAGTCGGAAGACGGGAAATAGGTCACGGTAACCTTGCCGAGCGCGCATTGAAGATGCTGATGCCGGCTGAAGAAAGCTTCCCTTATACAGTTCGGGTTATTTCCGACATCCTGGAATCAAACGGCTCATCTTCCATGGCAACAGTATGCGCCGGTTCTCTTGGCTTGATGGATGCAGGAGTTCCGCTTGCAAAGCCTTGCGCAGGTATTGCGATGGGGCTGGTAAAAGAAGGTGAGCAGTACGCTATCCTGTCAGACATCCTCGGCAATGAAGATCACCTTGGTGATATGGACTTTAAAGTTGCCGGAACAACCGATGGTATTACGGCGTTCCAGATGGATATCAAGATTAAAGGAATCTCTTTCGAGATTATGGAGAAGGCGCTTGCTCAATCTAAAGAAGGTCGCTTCCATATTCTTGGTATTATGAACCAAGCCATCAGTAAACCGCGCGAAAGTCTATCGCCTTTTGCACCGCGGCTTATTACTATGAAGGTTGAACAGGATCAGATAGGATTAATAATAGGTCCCGGCGGAAAGACTATCCAGGGAATGCAGCGTCAATTCGGCGTAGATATAAATATCGATGACGACGGAACTATAAACATCGCTTCGCCCAATAAAGAAAGTGCGACGAAGTGTAAAGAATATATTAAGAAAATGACTGCTACTCCTGAAGTTGGTGAGGTTTATGACGGTGTAATTACGAAGATAATGGACTTTGGCGCGTTTGTAGAAATTCTTCCCGGCAAAGAAGGCTTGCTGCATATTTCGCAAATAGACAACAAGCGCGTAAACAAGGTTACCGACTACTTCAAAGAAGGCGACAAAGTAACAGTAAAACTGGTCAAGATTGAAAACGGCAAATTTTCGCTAAGCAGAAAAGAAATGCTGAAAGAAAATGCCAAAGAAAACAAGCCGGTAAACGACGATTAAAAATATTAATAAATGATTTTCCGAAGCAGCGGATTTTTCTTCTATTAATATATTGGATAGCCGGGAAGGCTTTCCCGGGTAACGGGTTTTTAATTTTTCATCAGGCTAAAAGTTTCTTTAGCCTGAAAGTACTATAAGTTTATAATTATATACAGGCTCAATTACGGTAAAGATCAGCTTAAACATACTCAAGCTTTTTTACTTATTAACATTCACGATAGTCAATAAGATAGAAAACCTGGAACGTATAGAAAATGACGTTGATTTGAATCTCTGCTCCGGGGCGAGCCTTGGCGTTTTTAAAATTTTTATGAAATATAATATTTCATTAATCGAGTTTGTTCAATATGACAAAAGAAATTATAATCAATTCCACTACAACGCAAACGCGCGTAGCAATAACGGAAGATGGAAATTTAGTCGACTTTTTTGTCGACTATCCTGAAAACCGCCGCATGGTCGGCGACATATATTTGGGGAAAGTAGCACGGGTATTGCCCGGCATTAAAGCCGCATTTATAGACATCGGCATGAAGCACGATGCGTTCCTCCATTTTTCAGATATCGGCGCAAGGACACAACAATTCCAAGATATGCTCGGCGATGAGGATTCCGACGTTGAAGATTCCGACTCGGATGAGGAGGAAGATACTTCTGCCAAAGGTACAATTCAAACGAAGCCTGCAAAAGAAGCAGTGAAAGAGGTTGCCGAAGAATATACAATTCCGAAGCTTCATAAAGGGCAGGAAATTCTAATCCAGATTACAAAGGAACCGGTTAATAATAAAGGTGTCCGGGTTACCTCTTCCGTTTCATTGCCCGGTAGATTTTGCGTGCTGCTTCCTTTCGATAACAAGATCGGTGTGTCTAAGAAGATTTCGGATTTTAGAGAAAGAAAAAGACTGCGTCATATAGCAAGAGGAATTTTGCCGGAAAGATTCGGATTGATAATCAGAACCGTCGCAAGAAGCCAATCCGAAGAATCTCTCCGGGAGGACTTGAAAAACCTGCTAAAGACCTGGGATGAAATTCAAAATACAATAAAGACTGAAGAACCGCCCGCATTAATTTATCAGGACCTAAATACCACTTCAAGTGTAATAAGAGACCTTTTTACTCCGGATATTTCAAAAGTCTTCATCGATTCAAAAAAGCTTTACAAACAAATTAAGAATTATGTTCATCTTGTTCAGCCTGCACTCGCAGAAAAGATTGAGCCATTCAAATCGAGCAATCCTATTTTTGATGCCTTCAAGATTGAAGAACAAATCAAGACTTTGATGGGAAGAAAAGTTTCCATGCCAAGCGGCGGTTACCTTATAATAGACCATACCGAGGCGATGGTAGTAATTGATGTAAACAGCGGAAGGTATGCCAAAAGTAAAGAGCAGGAACTAAATTCTCTTAAGACTGATCTTGAGGCTGCGCGCGAGGTTGCAAGGCAGCTCAGGCTCCGAGATATTGGAGGTATTATTGTCGTCGACTTCATCGATCTTGAAGATGAAAAGAACCGTAAGAAAATTTATGACGAGCTAAGAAAAGAATTTCGCAGAGACCGCGCTAAAGTATCAGTGCTGCCGATGTCCGACTTCGGTCTGGTTCAAATTACAAGGCAGCGAATAAGGCAGAATATTATGCAGACAATGAAAGAAGTATGCCCGTACTGTCTTGGCACCGGTATGCTTACCAAGCATTCGCACTTGGTTTATGATCTTGAAGATTGGCTGAAGAAGTTCAGGAGACAGTCAAAGGAAAGAGCAATTATCATTAAATGCCATCCCACTTTCGCTTCAAAATTTATTGAAGGAAAAATGAAGACGTTTTTCAAATTTTGGTTTAAGTACGGTGTAAGGTTAACTATTGACGAAGATGAAAGCATGCCACTTGGCGAGGTCAAGTTCTTTTCTAAGAAAACTCAAAAGGAATTAACCGAGGAGATCGGCTAAGGGAAAATGGTCTAAAGATATATGGGTATATGTATGAAAGCCTCGATGGGTTGCCGTATTCAACTTTATCCATATACTCTTATAACTCATTACCCTGCGATTGTAAAATAGCTAAAATAAATTATCAACTAACTAATAACTGGGAATAAAATGAAGTTCTTTATAGACACAGCAAACATTAACGAGATAAAAGAAGCTGCCGCTCTTGGTATTCTTGACGGCGTAACTACAAATCCTTCGCTCGTCTCAAAAGAAGGAAAAGATTTTAGAAAGCTTTTAGATGAGATACTTACAATTGTAGACGGACCGGTTAGCGCCGAAGTAATCTCAACCAACTACGACGGCATAATGAAAGAAGCCCTTGAGTATTCAAAAATTCATAAGAATATAGTTGTTAAAGTCCCTTTAATAAAAGAGGGATTGAAAGCGGTAAAGTCATTAAGCGACCAGGGAATAAAAACTAATGTAACGCTTTGCTTTTCGTCTTCGCAGGCATTGCTTGCAGCCAAAGCGGGCGCAACATACATTAGCCCGTTTGTCGGAAGACTAGACGACATCAGTACATCCGGCATGGAGCTTATCTCGCAGATAGTACAGATTTACAGGAACTATGATTACCAGACCCAGGTTCTTGTTGCAAGTATACGTCATCCGCTTCACCTTGTAGAGGCGGCAATGATAGGCGCGGACGTCTGCACAATGCCGTTTGACGTTATCGATAAATTATTCAATCATCCTTTAACAACTATAGGACTTGAAAAATTCTTAAAGGACTGGGATAAATTAAACAAAAAATAAAGATGAAAAAGACGACATTATACAACATACATGAAAAGCTCGGCGCCAAAATCGTCGAGTTTGCCGGCTTTATGATGCCGATACAATATACCTCAATAATAGCAGAGCATAAAGCCGTAAGGAATTCAGTCGGAGTTTTCGATGTCTCCCACATGGGTGAAGTTTTTGTTACCGGGGAAAAGGCTTTGGATTTCGTTCAGCGCATAACTGTTAACGATGCCTCAAAGCTTATTCCCGGGAGAGGTCAGTATTCTGCAAT
>JAJYIL010000005.1:0-4885 GCA_021790055.1 Bacteroidota bacterium | reverse complement strand
GATCTGCGGAATCGTCGACGATCTCCTAGTCTATAAAATTTCAGATACTGAATTTATGCTCGTTATAAATGCATCCAATACAGAAAAAGACTTTAACTGGATGAACGAGAATAACAGCTTCGGCGTTAAACTGGAAAACAAAAGCGATGAATATTCTTTGCTTGCAGTTCAAGGTCCAAATTCTAAAGAAGTTATTCAACGACTTTGCAGTAAGGAATTGAGCCTGGAATATTATTACTTCTTCCATGCTAAGATTGCCGGATATGATGCAATTGTCTCAAGAACAGGTTATACCGGCGAGCTTGGATACGAGATTTATTTTAAAGGTGATGAAAAGACTGCCGAAGATATATGGAATAAAATTTTCGAGGTAGGAAAAGGATTCGATATTCAGCCGGTTGGGCTTGGTGCAAGAGATACTCTCCGCTTAGAGATGGGATTCTGTCTCTATGGAAACGACATCGATCAGACTACTAATCCGCTTGAGGCAGGACTCGGCTGGATTACAAAGCTTTCAAAAGAGGAATTTATCGGTAAAAATGCGCTGCAAAAAGTAAAGGCAGAAGGTCTGAAAAGACGGCTTACTCCTTTAATTTCTGACGAAAAGGCTTTTCCGCGGCATGGATATGACCTGGTTTGTGACGGTAAAAAAATCGGGACAATTACAAGCGGAACAGTGAGCCCGGTACTTGACAAACCAATTGCGCTTGGTTATGTTGATAATGCTTATGCGGGTGAAAGTTCTAAAATCAGCTTTTTAATTCGCGGAAAGGAAGTTCCGGCTAAAGTAACTAAGCTGCCTTTTATAGAAAAATAAGATTTATTTATTGATCGATTTGATTACTCTAATTTGCCGGTACAACTTCTGAGTGAGAATTCATCCGGCAGTAGAAAAGATTGCGCTAAGGATTAACATCAATTGGATTTGATATATGAAAATAAATGTACACTTAACTCCGTTAAGTGCTGATGAATTATATTTTACCGGAAAGACAACAGTGGTTATTGACGTACTGCGGGCGTCGACAACAATAATTACTGCACTTCAAAATAATGCCAAAGAAATAATCCCGGTTGCAACAGTAGAATTTGCCGTTAAGGTTTCAGGCGGTATGTTCGGTGGGCAAACACTGCTTGGCGGCGAACGCAACACTAAAAAGATTGAGGGCTTTGCGCTCGGTAATTCACCGTTCGAATATTCCGAAGAAATAGTCTCAGGCAAATCCGTTATCCTTTACACTACTAACGGAACAAAGGCAATAATGAAGGCAAAGTTTTCGGCTGATCTTTTTGTTTGTGCGTTTATAAATGTTTCATCTCTTGCAAGGCATCTTGCAGAATTAAACAAGGATGTTGAGATTGTTTGTGCCGGCAGGTCGAATAACTTTTCAATGGAAGATTCCGTCTGCGCAGGCAAGCTTATTTCTGAAATCGAAAAATTGAATGAAAATGTTACGATTACCGATTCCGCTATTGCCAGCCGCGCTTTAAGCAAGTCTTTCGGCAAGAGTATTTTCAAGATGATGAAAGAAACCGAACACGGGAAGATTCTAATCGAGAACGGCTTCGAAGAAGATATTAAATATGCAAGTAAGCTAAACAGCACCGATGTAATTCCTTATTTTACCGGAAATGTTCTTAAGCTTATGCAGGTAGAGCAGATGGCTGTAGAAAGCAGCGCTGAGGAAGTGCAAACTGATTAATTTAACTTGGTATTTTATAGTAAGCATTTTCCCGAAATTCAATTGATAAAGCATCTTCGATTTTTTCGATCTCGTCAATAGTGTAAAACAATCTGAATCTGTCTTCAAGGTGAGACCAGGTTTCAGGTTTGTAGCCCGCCAAATTCTTCATATTATTTTCAATATCGTACTAGCTATGAAAATACTTTTGTAAAAAAGAATTATATTTGTCCATTGACCTGTTGAATTTGTTCGAGTAAATTGAGAATGGCAAAGAAGAAATTAAGGACGACCGGAAAGGCAGTCACTTCCGATAAACCTTCAAATGGAAACGGAAGAAGTTCACTGTTATCCGGTAAGAAGAAAGGCATTATTGGAATCCTATTTATACTTATTTCTATTTTCATTCTGCTTAGCATAATATCATATTCGCGTTTCGACAAGGCAAACCTTGAAACAAAAAACCTCTTAAGTCAGCCTGAAGACATGAAAAACTGGCTCGGTATTTTCGGCGCTTACATCTCCAATTTCTTTATCAATTCTACGCTTGGTGTTTTTTCGACAATATTTCCGTTAATGCTTTTGGTCTGGGGATTCTCTGCATTCAAGAAGATTAGCTTCAAAAGAATAATTAACATTTCAAACTTCCTCCTTCTAACAGGATTTATTCTTTCGGCTTTCTTCGGCGTTTTGAGAATGCATTACAAGGTATTTACCGGCATATATGAACTCTCAGGCTCAATCGGCGATTACCTCGGCAGCTTCTTAAGCAGGCTTGTAGGCGGAGTTGGAAGCTTACTTTTGTTGTTTGCGCTTCTGATCATTATACTTATAGTAGCTTTTGATATTAAGCTTGAATCGATAATTGCCTTTCTCCAGAATTTATTCGCAGGTTCTTCATCAAAAGAAGTTAAAGGACCGTTGGCAGAAGATGAGGAAAGCAAAGAAAATCTTAAGAAGATTAAAGAGCTTGCTGCAGAAAAGAAAAAGAAGAAAAAATTGTTCGGCAAAGAAGAAGCCGGAGCCGCAACTGCTGCAGAACTAATGGAATCTGAAGCTGAAAAGCAAACCCGGATCAGGATTATAAGGAAAAACGATTTACCGGCTAAAGAGGATGTTAACAAAATTCAGAATGAAGAAACGAAGAAGGTTGATCTCGAAAAGACCGGCGAGATAACGTCAAAAGAAATAGACAGGGAAAAAGAATCCGAGCTTCCTAACCAGTGGGAGGAAAAGATTAATTATAAAATACCCGGGCTGGATTTACTCGAGCCGATACCAAAAGAAGATTTCAAGGTTGCGGAAGAAGAATTAAAGCGCAATGCCGAGCTTCTAAAAGAAAAGCTGAAATTGTTCGATATCGATATTCAGGATATTTCCGTTACTCCGGGTCCGGTAGTTACCCTATACGAAATTGTTCCGGCGCCGGGAGTGAAGATAAGCCGCATTGTGGGGCTTGAGCATGACATCGCGCTTGCTCTTGCGGCAAGAGGAATTAGAATAATTGCACCAATCCCCGGCAAGAGCGCAATCGGTGTTGAGATACCTAATGCGGAAGCATCGCTTGTTAATGCACGTTCAGTGCTTGGAAAAATATCTGAGTCTAAGGTTGAGCTACCTATTGCGCTCGGCAAGACTATCAACGGCGATGTCTACGTTACCGATCTTTCAAAGATGCCGCATCTCTTAATTGCAGGTTCTACCGGTTCCGGTAAAAGTGTCGGCATCAACATGATAATCGCGAGCATGCTTTACTCTAAGCAGCCTAACGAGGTAAAGCTGATAATGATCGATCCGAAAAAGATTGAGCTTTCATTCTATAACAAGTTACGGCGGCATTACCTCGCAGTCTCTCCCGATCTTGACGAAGAAATAATAACCAACCCGCAAAATGCGGTTATCCTGCTTAAGGCAGTTGAATATGAAATGGAAAAGCGTTACGACAAGCTTGCCAAGGCTGGCGTTCGCAACATTGTGGATTACAACTCCAAGGTTCTTGATCCGAAAAGAAGACCGAAAGATACTGATGAAATAAAACATCATCCCGTACCTTATTTGATTGTAATTATTGACGAGCTTGCCGACCTTATGATTACTGCCGGTAAAGAAGTTGAAGAGCCGATAGCGCGCCTTGCGCAGCTTGCCAGAGCGGTCGGTATCCATCTTGTGCTTGCAACACAGCGTCCTTCGGTTAATGTAATTACCGGCGTTATCAAGGCAAACTTCAGCGCAAGGGTTGCTTACCAGGTTGCAACAAAAATAGATTCAAGAACAATTCTGGATATGAATGGCGCCGAACAATTGCTTGGACGCGGCGATATGTTATTCCTTCCTTCCGGCTCGCCAAAGCCGATTAGAATTCAGAATGCATTTATCTCAACTGAAGAAGTTGAGAAGCTGACGGATTATATTTCACGGCAGCAGGGTTATTCAAAGCCCTACTTCCTTCCATCATTATATGATAAGAAGAAAGAATCCTCGTCAGGATTTTTATCGGATTTGGATCCGATGTTTGAAGATGCTGCAAGAGTAATCGTCCGCCACCAGCAAGGATCGGTTTCTCTTCTTCAAAGAAGATTGAAGCTCGGTTATTCCCGTGCAGCACGTATTGTTGATCAGCTTGAAGAAGCAGGCATTGTAGGACCAAATGACGGCAGCAAAGCCCGCACAGTTCTTGTAGAAAACGACGAGCAGCTTGAAACGATTTTAAGATCGCTTTAATGAAGCTTAAGAATAGACAATTACTTACATATCCAAAAGCTGTTCCCACTGAGATTTATTTAACGGTATACCTTCCTTTAAATATTCCTTTCTCTTCTTTTCGGAAAGTTCACCCGGGTAATAAATTTCGTTCTCAGCTATCTTTCGGCTTGAATGCAAATCTTCAAGCGTTTCCTTTATTATTTTATTCGCATGTTCCTTAATCCCAGGCAGTGTCATATCAAATGCGATGAAAACCTGCGAGACATCCGTTTCAACTTTTTGCTCTCCGATCCTGAAAGAAGAATTTCCTCCAGATAATATTGAAGCCAGCAAATCGAGTACGAGGGATAAACCGGAACCTTTCCACAACCCGATTGGCAGCGCCCGCTTTGTTTTAATTACTTCCGAAGGATCTTTTGTTAATTCTCCATTGCTGTTAAAACCGGCATCAAATTCTGTCGTTCTATCCCGCAGCTTAAGCATTTCAAGCTGTCCGTAAG
>JAJYIL010000356.1 GCA_021790055.1 Bacteroidota bacterium | reverse complement strand
AGTAAAGAAATCCGGCTGAGCGGCTCTGTTACCGTCTTAGATATCATTCTTCCGAGAATAGTTAAATCCATCCTCAGCGCAGTAAGCATCTGGCTGAATTCATCATGAAGCTCCCGCGCAATCCTGGTTCTCTCCTCTTCGCGTGTTGCCTGAAGATGAGCTGCAAGCGCTCGCAGTTGAATTTCATGCTCGCGCAATTGGTCTTCTGCAAGCTTGCTTTTGGTTAAGTCGCGAATTATTACAGAGTAGTATTGCACCTCGGAATTTGCATAAAACAGCGCCGTTATAGTTAGGTACGCCCAGAACCTGTGCTTTCCCTTTTTAACAAGCCTTAGCTCTCGTTCAACGCGCCCTTCTCTTTTAGCCTCATCAATAAGGGATTGACCATTCTTCTTTTTCTCTCCGTCAATAAAAAAAACATCAAACTTCTTCATTAAGATTTCATTTTCGATGTACCCGGTTATTCTCTCTGCGCCGTTATTCCAGCTTATAATTTTGCCTTCCGGGTCAAGCATAAATATTGCATAATCCTTAACATCTTCAATTAAGGACCTGAACCTTCTTTCACTCTCCCTCAAAGCTTCCTGAGTAAGTCTCTGCATTAATTCATTTTTAATCCTATCGGTAACATCATGGACAATCATTACAAGCTTTGTGTTGTCGTTCTTTACAAGTTGCCTTATAGTAAATTCAAGATTTATTAGTTGATTATCTTTACGCAGAATGCCGGAGACAAAGGTAACAGTTAAATTGTCAATCTTACTTAGTTTCCTGATTTGTTCCTTAAAATTCGGCACGCTCTCGTAAACGAGTAAATTATACAATGAAGTGAAGCTAAGAACTTCGTCAGCCAAATAGCCGCACATTGTGCAGAAGGCATCATTCACATAAAGAAGCTGCAATGAAATTCCGTCGGCAATAAGAAACCCGGTATCGAGCTGGCTCTGTGTTTGAAGGAGATTCTCATAAAGTTCCTGGTATTGAAGAAGCCTTGTCTCCGCAGCAGCTTTGGCTTTTTCCATCCGTCTTTTTTCAATTGCGTTCCGGACAGCAGCGGGAAGGCGAATAAGATTGGTTTTTAACAGGTAGTCATCGGCGCCGTTCTTAAGACATTGAACGGCTACTTCATCAGATTGTGTGCCGGTTACAAGAATGAACGGCAAATCATAGTGATTCTCACGCAGGTATTTCAGCGCCTCGCCACCGTTAAATGAGGGTAACGTATAATCGGACAGAATAATTGACGGCTTGAAGCTATCAATTTCCTTTGAAAAATCTTCAAGTGTTTCAACACGTCTCGAATATATTTTTAAGCCGCTGTTTGCAAGCTCATTTTCCTCAAGTTCAACATCAGCTTCAGAATCTTCAAGGAACAGGACTTTAATCTCCTCGCTTAGAGAAGCATTGAAATCATTCCGCTGATGCTCAAGAAATTCTTTACCAATTAATACCGACATAACTCGCTTGATTTATTTCGAAATAAGTTTGTTTTCTCCGGTTATAAGTAGAAATCGTAGCAAAAGATTAGCTGCAAAACTAAATGTATTTAACAATTTCAATGCTTATTCCTTTATTGCTTACGGGAACAATATTAAATTCATCTATTATTTTCTTTGATAGCAGCTTGTCAAAATCCAAATGTAAATTAGGAGATAAAATTTGTATGCTTGGAGGCTGCTTTTTGTCATAAACGGTCTGAACCTTTGAAATATTCCGATCATTGCTGAAGGCGCTGATAACAATACCATTCCTCAAGCCTTTCTGTATTGAATATATGTTAACTCTGCCGGGTTTGTTCAACCGAAGCAAAAGCCGCGAAATTTGTGAAATAATTGTTGATACTATTACTGAACCGCTCTTGCTGAAGCCGATTTTTTCGGCAAAGGATGCGGCTCTTTGTCTTGCAATAACCAAATCGTTCTCTGAAGAAATCATCAATGAAATTGAACCTTTAATCATTCCAACTCTCTCTCTCTAAACATAAAATCACTAAATATTAATACATCATATCACATAAATACCGGAGATAATTACTAGCTCATAAAACATCTGTTTCCCTCACTCCAGCATAATGCATAGCGACCAATATTTAGGCGGCAAGCTTGACAACACGCTTTCCCTTTAAGAGTGGGCAGGGCGAGGGCACTACTTCAATAAAATCATTTTCCCGGATACAAAATTGTGTAACTCTTGCCCATATTTACCATTATAGATCGCCATCAAGGTGTAAAAATAAACGCCGCTGGCAAATAAATTGCCGTTGAAAGGAATTTCATAAATGCCGGGATTTATTCCTTCATTCAATAAGATTTTTATTCTTTTTCCCAGGGTGTTTGAAATATAAAGCTTTACCGAACATTTAAAAGGCACATCAAACTGGATAACTGTGGAGTTATTAAATGGATTCGGATAATTTCTTACCGCAAATGTTGTGGGCACTGTACCGTTTGATACAGAGATACCTCCGGAATCTCCAGTTGTAAATTTTGTTGCAGGTGACCAATTACTGCTGCCTACTCCGTTGATACTTCGAACATCCCAGTAATATGTTGTTTTATACTTTAGCCGGTTGTTAATTTTAAGCTGGTTTTGATTAATCCCGGAAATATCAAAAACAGTTGAGGATAAATCTTTATTAATCGAAAGCCTTACTCCGTACTCTCTTGCATGCGCCGCTTGTTTCCATATCAAAACAGGGCGCACGGAAATATCCTCGGCGCCATCCACGGGTGAAACAGCTTGCGGTATATCCGGCAGGGATTCGGAAGTATTAAATGCTCTCGTCCTGGAAAAACTGCTCTCACTAAAGCTGCCGTCTTTTGGATATGACTTTACACGCCAGTAATATTTGATTTCAGAATCGAGATTATTTAATGTAATGGTAGTATCAGTGGAGATTTTACTTTCGTAATTATCGCAAAAATCGGATAACGTTGATAATTCCAGGAGGTAAGAACCTGCATTCGCAGAAGAAGACCATTTGAATATTGCGTTAGAAGGCAGAACATCATCGCTGTCCTCAGGCAAAAATAAATTAGGCGCGGCAAGTGGAGGCCCGGAAGTAACAAAAGAATACGGCGGCGTAAAGCTGCTGGCGCCTGCATTGTTTACTGCATTGACCCTCCAGAAATATTTTACCCGCGGATTTAAATTTTGAATAGTTGCCGACACTGAACTGGTAACGGTAGTATCAATAATGTTATTACTAAAGTTTTGATCTGGAGATACTTGAACCTGGTAAGAAGACGCTAAATCGGAAGGATACCAGCTAAGTGTCAACGGCTGGCTCGATCCTTCAGTATCATTAGGCGGTGAAGACAAAACCGGGATAGCCGGAATCAAATTATCTCCAGTGGCGGCAACCCTAATGTCGTTTAATAAATTCTGCTGATTATCTGAAGTTACTCCTGCCCCTAACTCCCAGATAAATACTCCTGCTAATCCGTTTTTAATTGCGTATTCAACCTTGGCGCGGCAAGTTCTGTCGTCATCGTAAGAAATAAACTTATCGCTGTCATCGCAGGAAACATCTATATCCAAATAAGAAGCCTCTGCATTTGGATCCCACCTATAATATTGGGGCTTGAAATACTGGTCAATAATTTGATAGTATGGGACGTTCGGCTCCACACTTGGCGGCTGTGACCATGATTGAAACGGAGAAGTTACACCGCCTGTGCCGGTACCACTGCCTCCGCTCCAAATATAGCCGTAAAAATCAATGCCGATTGCTATTTTGGATTTGTCGACTCCAGCCGCAACAAATTCATTCACCATGTTATCTACGGAGGGAACGGGCTTACCGTTGCTCGGAAAATTATTACCTGCGCTGAAAACGGGCGAGTTATACCAGCTAACCCATCCCTGCCATGCGCCGGATAAATCATACGTCATAAGGTTTATTTGGTTTACGTATTGCTGCACGGAAGCTATAATTAGCGGCTGCCATGCAGTTGCAACTGTAAGTATAGCGCTTGTATCTACCGTATTGAGTGCAGCCCTTAGAAGGCGTATAAAGTTGACATATTGAACACTATCCGACTCTTCAAGCGTTTCCCAATCTACGTCGATCCCGTCATAACCTCGATGAAACATAAAATTAACTAAGTCCGTTACAAAAAATAATAATCTAACCGGGGACGTCGCGCTTCTAAAATAATCGCCAGTACCCCAGCCGCCAATACAAATCAAAACCTTTTTACCATTTGCATGAGCCTCGCTAACTAACGAGGAGGAATTGAATGGAACAATGCTGTTT
>JAJYIL010000355.1 GCA_021790055.1 Bacteroidota bacterium | reverse complement strand
TTAAATTTGAGCGTCCGGATCGTCCGGGTAGTTCAAATGGAAAAAATTTGGAGGTAGTGGGCGCTAGTTTTTTCGATACACAAGAGAACTAGAAATTCTTGCTTTCATTAAATCCAAAATTAAAAGGATCACCTGATTGAGAATTTTATTTACAATAAATTGTTATTCAAATCAATAGAGTTTAATTAAATCGTTCAATTACCAAAATTATCCTTGACTTTAAATTCCCTATCCTACAAATTCTTTTGAGCAAATTTAACTTTTAGTTTTAACCGATGGGGGTTAGTAAGGAAATTAGTTGTTATAGACTAACATTTCCCCTATCCCTATTTTGTTCGAGCATTTTCACTAAAACTGTTATTAAGTAATTTTCTAAGGAATAATATGTCTTATAGTCGAAGGAATTAACGATGAAAAAACTTATACATAGTCTTTGTGCCTTTCTTACTAAACAATTCCAAGTAATTAGAAAAATATCATATCATACTATAGCTCAGTGTAATAATATTATTGCAAATACATTTGTCATAGTAACAATATTGTTATTTGCAGTACAACTCGATGCCCAATGGAAACAGCTTGAAGTAGGTCCTCCGGGACAAGTATGGTCCCTGGGGAAAATGGGTAACTTTATTTTTGCCGGAACTGTAGCAGGCATCTACCGCTCTACTGACCAAGGGAAAAGCTGGACAAACATGGCTTCTTATTTTGGTAAATGTTTTGCGGTAAAAGGCACTCAGATTTTTGCCGGAACTCAATACAACGGCATTGTGTGTTCAGCGGATAGTGGAAAAACATGGCAAATGACTGACACAAGCCTGCACAGGGAAATAGATGCTATTGCTTTTGAAGGTAACTATATTTTTGCCGGGGGCGGTGCCGTTATGTTGCGTTCATCAGATGACGGTTCGAGCTGGGAAACAATTCAAAATGGCCTACAGTATGGACAAACTACTGTTACTGGTATGGTTGTAACTGAAGGAAAAATACTTGCATCTACGTTTGCCGGTGTTGTTGTATCTACGGATGATGGTGATAATTGGTCAACTCTTGTAGGTACGGGTCAAGCTAACCAGGTAACTAATTGTGTTGCAGTTATTGATTCAACTGTACTTGTAGGTTGGGCAGGCGGCATAATTAGGTCACCTGACGACGGAAGATCATGGTACGATCCACAAGGTTATATCAAGACCGCCACCATTTTTTCTATTGCCGGAGACAGCTTGCGTATATATGCAGGAACTACTGACGGAGTGCACGTGTCCACAGATGATGGAGTTACATGGATACCCGTTAATAATGGTTTACCTGGAGAACAAGGCTGGTATCTTACAAAAAACGAAATGAATCTTTTTGCTGCCGATGGTGATTTTGGGGTATATGCCTCCTCTGACAGTGGCTTTAGCTGGGCACAAACAAGTCAAGGAATTAGTGGATGGACAGGGGAATATCTTGCCGGAAATGAAAGTAATATTTTTGCTACTATATCCAGTCCAACGGGAGGATCACAGTTATTATATCATTCTACTGATAATGGTAACTCTTGGATACAAGATACTAGTCTGCATGGTACCTGGATACAATCAATAACTGTTACGGACTCCTATGTATATGCAATAACAAACAGCGGAATATTTGCATCGTCGGATAATGGAGACAATTGGTCTGCAATAAATGGAGGGATAATGGATACGGTGTACCCAGTAAGTCTTGCGGAAAGTAATTCAAATTTAATCGTTGCAACTCAAGAACCCGGTATACTATTTCTTTCTTCTGACAATGGTATTTCTTGGATAAATGTTGGTAAAAATTTACCAAGGATGGGACCTCTCGCAGCAGCAGATAACTATCTCTTTGCAGGAAATGAAGGAGATTGGACAAGTAGTAACGACGGAATATATCAATCAACAGATAATGGATTGAATTGGAGTCTTATTAATGACACCTTAATAAATATAAGTTCAATTGCAATGAGTGGCTCATCCATAATTGCCGCCAGATATGTACCGCCGTTTCCTGTTGGCTCCCCACTACCACCTCCTTCAGGAGTTTTTCTTTCAAAAGACAACGGAGAAACTTGGAAAACTCTTATGACCGGACTTCCTATAAATCCTCATGTGAATTCTTTAACAATACATGGTAAAAATATTTTTGTTGTTCTATCAGGGGCGTACGGGAATTATTCAGGACCAATTTATTCTTCTAATTTGGATGGTCAACCATGGACGCCAATTGGACAGGGTTTACCGATTGCAGCAATTTATTCTGTTTTTGCAAATGATTCTTCTGTTTTTGTGGGTAGTGATGTGGGCATTTGGCGAGTGCCAATATCAGATGTTACGGCGATAAGAGAACCCAAAGGTTCGGTATTACCGGATTCTTATAAGTTGGAACAAAATTATCCGAATCCATTTAATCCAACAACCATTATCAAGTATTCCCTTCCACAAGAAAGTAAAGTAACATTAAGAATTTATGATATACTTGGAAGAAAGATTGAGACTCTCGTTAATAAACATCAACTAGCCGGCATACATATAGTAGAGTTTAATGGAAGCCACCTGGCTAGCGGAATCTACTTTTATAGAATTCAAGCAGGAAATTTTATCGACACTAAGAAATTAGTCTTAATAAAATAATTTTTTAATTAAAAAAGGATCGTCCGGGGAGGATGAATGAGAATTTTATACACAATAAAATTGTGATACGAATCAACAGAATTTAAATTAATCGATCTATTACCAAAATTGTCCTTGACTTTTAGTTACCCATATTACAAATTCTTTTTAGCAAGTTTAATTATTTATTTAACCGATGGAGGTGGAAAAGAAATTAATTGCGATAAATCCGCCCTGTTTCTCCCCCAATTATTTCAAATTGTTTTCAAGAATTAATATGATTAGTAAACGTATTCTTCGAAGTAATTTTATTGTAGATTCGTTCATTTTAGAAATTATATTAATTTGTAACTGTGCAATAAATGCTCAATGGACGCATGTTAACCTTGGACCTACCGACGGAAAGGTAAATTCAATTGCTGTAAATGACTCTATCGTCATAACAGGGACTCTTTCAGGCATTAACCGTTCGACAGATTACGGTAACACTTGGAGCGGTATTAACGGATACCTGACTTTATGCTTTGCGATGGATGACTCAAATATATTCGCCGGACTTGGCAGCGGGATAATTAGTTCTTCAGATGATGGGATCACATGGGTATCTCCTGATACTAATATGCGCTATTATGTTACGTCACTTGCTGTCAAGGGTAATATTATTTTTGCGGGTACTTCACAAGACGGAATATTTAAATCCACAGATAAAGGAAAAAGCTGGACTGCTGTGGATAGCGGACAGGGCGCTTACTCTAATGAAATAATCTCTCTTGGTGTGAACGGAGAAGACATTTATGCTTGTACTGATGCAGGTTTGTCTTTATCGACTGATAATGGAAATAGTTGGTCGACCATCAACAATGGTGTTATAAATAGTTTACAGTTTATAAATTGTATTGGTGTAAACGGATCGACCATATTTGTTGGAACTCCAGGTGATATGTTCAAGTCTACGGATAATGGATATTCCTGGGCAAAGGATGACAGCGGATTAAACTATGATACAAGTATATTTTCCATATTGGTAAATAATTCCGATGTTTTCATAGGGACAACCGCAGGAGTGTTTATATCTACTGATAATGGAGATAGCTGGAACAAGGCAAGCAACGGATTGCCTTCGTCTCCGGGTCAGGTATATTGTCTTACTGCAGGCTTGGGCAGGGCAGGGAATACAAATTTGTATGCCGGTACTAATAACGGTATATATTTATCAACCGATAATGGCAAAAGCTGGACTGCTAAAAATAATGGGACTGTCGGTTCAGGAGTTGATAACATTACGGGATACGGATCCCACGTGTTTGCGGTAATCAAGGGTTCACCTATTTTCGTATCAAACGACTACGGAACAACGTGGAAGGCAGCCTCCGATAGTGGACTAGGAAGCAGAAGCTTTAATGGACTTGTAGTTACTGACTCGACGGTATATGCAGTAACACCTGATAGCGGAATTTATAGGTCTACAAACGAAGGCGGGAGTTGGAACCTGATAAACGGCGGAGGTATGGATACTCTTGCCCCATTTAGTTTGGTAAAGAGCGGATCAAACTTAGTCGTATCTACATATAACAACGGCATATATTATTCTTATGATGAAGGAATAAGCTGGAAGAATGCGGGTGGTGATATGCCTAATTCTCT
>JAJYIL010000354.1 GCA_021790055.1 Bacteroidota bacterium | reverse complement strand
CAGTTTCTTCATCACCTTTCTGGACAGGTAGAGTTCGTCGTCGTTTATCCACTCTTCTTCTCCGGTGTTGAGCATTTGGAGGTAGAGGTGAGAAAACCAGCAGAAGACCTCGTTATTGAACTCGAAGATTTTATTGAGCCTCTCCCTGTCTTGCATTGTTGGATCGAAGCTAGTAGTGAAGTTGAGCTTTATTACGCGCGATTTAGCCCAGTCTTCAAGGGGCCGGTTAGTAGTTACGACAATCTGGGGAGATGGAATCTCCGCATCCCACCACCTCTCCCAGTAGTTTTTCACAATGTCCTCAGATATCCGCTTTGTATCGTCAAAACAGAGCGGGAAGACGCTTCCCGTAGCCTGGGCTTGGATGACTCGCGTCCTTTTGAAATCATCACCGAAGAGAGGCTGGATCAACCTGCCGCTGAGCATCTTCATCGCAAACTTGAGAAATGTCGTCTTTCCGTTGTGAGTTGGTCCTATTATGAAGAGATAGCGCGGCCCCCGCTGGTCGACCAATCCGACCTTCTGCCTCTTCATCCTCATGTAAGTATGGGCGAAGGGCGCAGAGAAGATGTACAGAATTGACTCTAAGCAGCATGTCTTTACGTATTCGAGATCGTTTGTGTGTCCAAGCTCGAAAGTGTCTATGTAATCTTCTATGTTTTGTAGCGCCAGGTTCACACTCTCGCTTTGCTCCGGCAGAGGCGCGGAGCGTTCACAAACAGAGCCGTCTATACTGATTGAAACTTTCGAGCCAGCGACACGCATCAGGGGCAGCCGCGTTAATTTCTTCTGCAGCGCATCCAGAATTATTGTAGACTGCGGTCTGTCGCTCTTATTGCTAGTATCTACGTCCAGCATTTTCGTGATCTTTTTTCTCAAATTGTGCGGGGCAGAATCGAGCAGTACCTCGAGAACTGGTTCGGTCTTGTTGCTGCTTGCGAAAGAAGCCTCCATCGTCGCGTGAATCAAATGACCGACTTCCCTTTCCTCCTGAACGAGGTTTTCCCCTGCTGTGTCGCTGGACAGCCATCTTCCGATAGCTTCCAGTTCGTCGTCTTTTCCTTGGCAGAGTTCCCTCAGGTCTTCGAGGAAGAGAATACAACCGCTCCTTATTTTCCCATAATCCTCCTCATATCTAGCCAGCAACGATGAATTTGGGTCCAGATCCCAGCAGTCTACGTAGTTCTCCTGATGATGACTCTTGCGGGCGGTCTGAGTAAAGTTGGGACTCCCAACAATCACTCTTGCGGATGAGTTGTTGTTTAGCAGAATGTAAAGCTTCGAGTGTATAATCCGGTTGTCTGAGGGCACGTAAATCTCGAGTGCCCCGCTACTCTCGCATTCCATGAGTTTCTTGATGACATCGATCTTTCCCTTCAGGTTCTGCTTGAACTCCCTTCCCATGTTTCCAAGAGATTGATCTATTCCCATCTTAGAAATCAACGGATTACCCCCAGTTTCATAATGAATAGTAATTGTGTTAAACGTTATAAATAATACCGTCATTATTCCGAAGAATATCCACGCAAGCTTTTTTCTGTTTAGATAATATCCGAATGTAAAGACTAAGCCTATCGGAATAAAAAGAATTGAGAAATTCTCAACCATGTTTGTTAGGTAATTCGGATTCTCAAATGGATGCGCCGAGTTCGTTCCGAAATATCCGCCTCCGTTTGTGCCAAGCTGCTTAATTGAAATCATTGAAGCAACGGGTCCGGTGGCGACATTAACAGTATCACCTTGCAATGTTATCGTCTGCTGCGGACCTTTGAAGGTCTCCGGCATTCCATTCAAAAGAAGAATTATCGAAACAACAAATGCTAACGGTAGTAAAATTCTTGTGCAGCTTTTCAAAAATAAATTATAAAAGTTTCCAAGGTTTGAAGCCTGGCGCTGCATCAATCCTTTAAATATTAATGCAAGCGCAGCAATCCCGGTTCCGGCGCTTACAAACTGCAGAAATGTAAATACAAACATCTGAGAAAAATATGTAGCTCCGGTTTCACCGGAATATGCCTGCATGTTTGTATTAGTTACAAAGCTTACTGCAGAGTGAAATGCAAGTGAAGGCTCCATACTTGCAATTCCTGAAGGATTTAAGATAGGAATGACACCCTGTAATAAAAGCACAGCAAAGGACCAGATATAGAAAACAAGATTTAACAAAAGCATTGCTTTCATACTTTTCTTCCAGTCCATTTCTTCATTCGGATCGATGCCGGAAATTTTGAATATGAAATTTTCAAGAGGCGCAAAAAAGTCGGTCCAGACTTTCTCTCCCTTGAAGACCTTGCTCATATACTTTCCAAGAGGTATGGCAAGTAAAACTGTTACTAAAAATCCGAATATTATTCCAAAGAAATCTGTGTTCATAGTTTTACCTTAAAATTTCTCCGGTTTGATTAACACATAAAAAAGAAACAGACCGATAAGAATGCTTATAATCAATAGTATAACCATTTTCTTCTCCTTCAAAGGCTGTCAAAAAAATCAATTGACTTATAAACTATCCAGAACAGCAGCGCACTAATCAATATCAATAAGAAAGTTATCATCCTTAATTTCTCCAAAATAATTTAATGACGCATAAATACTCTCTTGTCTATCCATTACAATGCCAGAATCGTTGGATTATAAAACGTAATGATTTCAAGTGGAAACATTTTTAGAACTATACTGTTACCCTTCCAAAATGGGAGGATGATTTTCAAATTGGAAGGGTAAAGATAAAATGCAGCGCCAGGTTATAAGCAGTTTCTCCTTAAACAATAAATTTCGAACGCCCATATCCATACAATCGTTGGCATTTCAATTGTTTTCGTTCGTCTTGTTATAAAAGTAAGTTTCGGAATATGAGCTGGTATGAAAAGATATTAAAAGGCAAGCCGGACGCCGATGCCGCTTCTTTCAAGATAGAAGTGAACGCTAATCTTAAATGGATTGCCGACCAAAACATTAGCAGCAGATATCAGTTAATTGAAGAGAACCGGACTATCGGTTCTTTGGTCTTTACAAAGAAATCAAAAAGGGCTGCCGCCGGCAAGATATACGGTTTGGAATTCATAATTAAAAGTCATTGGCTTTTTCAAAATAAAATTTTAATTGAGCAGACAGG
Organism: Bacteroidota bacterium; assembly: GCA_021790055.1. GTDB lineage: Bacteria > Bacteroidota > Ignavibacteria > Ignavibacteriales > Ignavibacteriaceae > FEN-1297. Next base: position 1,189 of record JAJYIL010000354.1, on the reverse strand, counting down.
CTGCTTAAAAAGATATACGATGATAATTACCGACTTCCATAAGAGTGGTATGATTGAGCTTGAAAACAATGAGCGCTTATTCTGGGGATGCTTCAGAAATCTTGAATACGAGTATTCGTTTTCAAATGAAAGGAATAAAAAATTAATTGTCTTTAAACCGGTTACTTCGTTCTATAAGTCCGGCTACTTTGTAAAGATTAAAAGCAAGGACCTTGATAAGCTTTCAACGGCGGTTTTGCTTCTGCTTGGAATTTATAACTTGATAGTCTTCGGCGAAGAGACTGGAACTGCATCAATATTTATTTAGAAAAAAATGCGACGTTACACAGCATACATGAGCGGCGAAAGATACATGGCAGACAGCCGCACAAAGGTTGTTCACGACCTTGTTAAGGAAGAGAACGAATGCCGGATTGATGAAATTGTCCGCGCCGGTAAAGAGCTGCCCTTCAAGAGACCGGATGAAGCGCATAAAGAGGGATACATGGATTGCAGTTTCTGCATGGTAGCTTCCAAAATGTGCCGGATGTAATTCAAATTAATCCAGCCCGTATGACTGCAATTTTCTATAAAGTGTAGTTAAGCCGATTCCTAATATTTCTGCTGCCTTTGTTTTATTCCCGTTAACACTTTCAAGTATTTTGATAATATGGTTCCTCTCAACCTCATCAAGCAATGTAATCTCTTCATGATGAACATTTGTCCTAGCAAAGAATTCCCTCGGCAATGTTTTCTCTGTCAGAATTTCACCTTCGGATAAAATAACAGCCCGCTCGATTACATTGCGAAGCTCCCTGATGTTACCGGGGAACTCATACCTCTTAATGTTTTCAAGAAATCCTTTTGATATATCTTTAATATTCTTTTTCAGCTTGCCGGCAAATAGTCTTACGAAATATTCGGTCAGCAGTTCCAGATCTTCCTTTCTTTCCCGCAGTGAAGGAAGCTCAATTTTCATTACACTTATTCTGTAATACAAATCGGAGCGGAAATTTCCTTTGCCGATTTCTTCCTCAAGATTTTTATTTGTTGCAGCAATAATTCTTACATCCACTCTTGTTGGTTTGGTATCACCCGGCTTAATAAACTCATCTGTTTCCAGGACCCGTAAAAATTTTGCCTGCAGTGAAAGGTCAAGCTCGCCGATTTCATCTAAGAACAAAGTTCCGGTATTTGCCTCCTCAAACAA
>JAJYIL010000353.1 GCA_021790055.1 Bacteroidota bacterium | reverse complement strand
ATCGCCGGCGAATCTATAATGAGCTTGCGATCGAAGCCGATGATTTCTATTCCCAGCATCGCTTGCGCAATCTGAAACACGCTGGCGGCAGCCCACGCCTGAGGATGACAAGCGACGGGGTAGGGCACAGGTCCTAGTCTGTCATCCCGAGGGAAACCACAAAAAAGTTCGGGCAGGCTGCCGGTATGAAGATTATTTACCACATAAACCGGATGGCTTTCCTTGGCTTTGTTGAAGTGGTAAAGCATCTTCCATTTATAAAGAAGGCGCAGCAGGATTTACTCAAGCTTGTCAAAGAAAAAGATATTAGAAATGTTGTTCTGATTGATTATCCCGGCTTCAACCTGAGCATTGCCAAAAAATTTAAGCAGCTTAACGTAAAGATAATTTATTACATCTCTCCCCAGGTTTGGGCATGGGGCAGCGGAAGAATAAAGAAGATTAAAGAACTTGTTAATAAGATGCTCGTTGTCTTTCCGTTTGAAGCAGAGATGTACAGGAATGCCGGAATTGATGTTGAGTTTGTTGGGCATCCTCTAACGGAAAGAATTGAAAGGTATAAATTTTTATCCCGGGATGAGCTTTATGAAAAGTTCAGACTCGATAAATCCAAAGAAATTCTGCTGGTACTTCCGGGAAGCAGAAATCACGAAGTTGAAAAGATATTCCCGGTTTGTTTTAAGGCTGCTGAAAAAATTGCAGCCGAGTTTAATCTTCAGGTTGTAATTGCTTGTTCTTCAAATATTGATGAGAATATTTTCGGAAGGATATCCGGTTCAAAAAATTTAAAAATAGTAAAGGATTATACTTATGACCTGATGAAGCAAGCAAGGCTCGGAATTGTAAAATCCGGTACTTCGACTTTGGAAGCAGGGCTGTTAATTCTCCCTATGGTAATTGTCTATAAGGCAAATTACATGACGTATCTTATCGGAAAGAATTTGGTAAAGCTGGACAGCATCGGTATGGTAAATATTGTAGCCGGAGAAAAGATTGTACCGGAATTAATTCAAAATGCAGCGAGCGACCGCGCTATTTACAATGAAAGCAAAAAGATTCTTTCGGACAGCGTGCTTTATAGCTCGCTCAAAAATAAGCTTAGCTGCATAAAAGAAAAGTTAGGAACCGAAGGAGCCTCGCAAAGAGCGGCGCATGCGGTTTATGCAATTGTAAATGAAGCTTAGAGAATTTAGACAGGATGCTTTAAGAGTATTAGGAAATATTTTCCTTACCGGTCTTGTAACAGTTCTTTGTAAAACTTTAAGAATTACTTTCGTGAACCGCAGTGCGGTTGAGGCGCTTGAAAACAAAAGTAAGAATTACGTGCTTGCTTTCTGGCACGGCACAATGCTTCTTCCCTGGTATCTTAACAGAAAGAAAAATTTTACTGCGCTTATTAGTAAAAGCAAAGACGGCGATCTTCTTGCAAAAATATTAAAGCACTGGAAGTACGAAGTGGTAAGAGGCTCAAGCAGCACCGGCGGAAACGTTGCGCTCGGAATTATGGTTGACTATGCGAAGAATAAAGCATCGATTGCAATAACACCGGATGGTCCACGCGGACCGGTGCATAAAATGAAAGCAGGCGCCGTGATAACGGCTAAAAAGAGCGGACTGCCGCTAGTCCTTTGCGGTATAGGCATTAAGAAGAAGAGAGCCTTACATAGCTGGGATAGCTTTGAAATCCCTGCGCCGTTTACGAAAGTAAAAGTGATCTTTTCCGACCCGGTTTATTTAGGTGAAAAGCTCGGCTATGATGAAACTTCAAATATAATATCGGAAAGTGAAGCAAAGCTAAATGATTTGCAGAGTGAAGCTGGAAAGTTTGAAAGGAATACGTTATAAAGGTATAGGGTATAAGGTAGCCGCAATTCTGCTGTCACTTTATACCGAATACTCCTGTACCTTATTCCATGACATTAAAATGTAGATTCAATCATTAAGAGACATTGCAGATTCTTGATGAAGATTATAAGAATAATATTATATCCCCTGGTGCCGGTGTACGGCGGTATTATAAGGATTCGAAATTGGTTCTTTGACAAAATGATTTTCAAAACGCAGAAGGTAGATGCTTCCGTAATTGCCGTTGGTAATATTACTGTCGGCGGTTCCGGTAAAACTCCGCTGGTAATTTATCTGTCTATTATGCTAAAGAGCGAAGGGAAAAAAGTTGGCGTTCTCAGTCGCGGCTACGGTAGGAAGTCCAAAGGCTACGTACTGGTTTCGAAAGGCGAACAAGTTCTTACTTCGGTTGATATTTGCGGCGATGAGATATACCAAACCGTATTAGAGTGCGGCGTTCCTGCAGCAGTATGCGAGAATAGAGTTATAGGAGCCGGGAAGCTGATTAAGGAAGCCGTCGTCGATACCTTGGTTTTAGATGACGCATTTCAACACAGGTGGATAGAAAGAGATGTAAATTTGCTCATCTGCGAGCAGCGGTTCCTGCTCAACGGTTCTTTTATGAATCAAAAGCTGCTGCCAAGCGGAATTATGAGAGAGCCTTTTAATTCAATTAAACGATCAGATGCAGTAATCATCAACAGGAAATTTTCCGGGCGTGAGGAAATTCCCGTTAATCTTTCGAAGTACTTTAGTAACAAAAGAATTTTTACTGCATATTACGTGTCGGTTGGTTTTGTGGATGTTAGGAAGAAGTTGAGCTACGGTCTCCGGGAGTTTGAAGGGCAGAAGAGCCTTGTAGTTTCCGGTGTAGCAAATCCTGTCTCGTTTATCAACGCGCTGAAACAAACGAACGTGGACACCACAAATCAAATTATATTTAGAGATCATAAATATTATACATTGAAAGAGGTGCAGAGAATTAGAAAAGAGTTTTACTCAACAAATTCACATTCGGTTTTAACGACCGAAAAGGATGCGGTTAAGCTCTCAAAATATTCAAGGGAACTTGACGACATCGATATCTATTATTTAAAAATTAATATTATGATGGATGAACCGGAGTCATTTAGAAGATTTATTTTGGAAAGAATTGCTCAATAAATTCAATCGATAGTTTCTGATCTATCTTTATAAAACAGAATGAAAAAGTTAAAACATATTTAATTACTCAAACACGGAGGAAAGAAAAAATGGCAAAAGAAAAAAAGTACGTTTATTTCTTCGGCAGTAAAAAAGCCGAGGGCAGAGCAGAGATGAAGAACCTGCTGGGCGGCAAAGGCGCTAATCTTGCCGAGATGGCGAATATCGGGTTACCGGTGCCGTCAGGTTTTACTATAACCACCGAAGTATGCACAGCATACTATAATAACAACAAGAAGTACCCTAAAGAACTCAACAAGCAGATTAAGGATGCTCTTGTAAAGGTTGAAAAGGAAATGGGCGCAAAATTCGGCGATGCAAATAATCCTCTCCTCGTTTCAGTCCGTTCCGGTGCGCGTGCATCTATGCCCGGTATGATGGAAACGATTCTTAACGTTGGGCTGAACAACGCTACTCGTGAAGCTTTGATTGCCAAAACAGGCAACCCGCGCTTCGTATATGATTCTCATCGCCGCTTAATCCAGATGTACTCTGATGTAGTTATGGAAAAGGCAGCAGGCATCGAGCCGGCTGAAGGCAAAGGCGTCCGGCAGCAGCTTGAAAAAGAGTTGGAGAAGATGAAGCACGAGCGCGGTGCTCAAAGCGATACCGATTTATCGGCAGATGACTTGAAAGAGCTTATCGAAATTTACAAAGCAAAGGTTCATGAAGTATTAGGTAGGCCTTTCCCTGAAGATGCTATGGAACAATTGTGGGGCGCTATCGCAGCAGTATTTCAGAGCTGGATGGGAAGACGCGCCATCGCTTACAGAAAGTTTGAAGGAATCCCTGACGATTGGGGAACCGCTGTTAATGTTCAATCTATGGTGTTTGGAAACATGGGCGATACTTCCGCTACAGGTGTTGCTTTCACCCGTAACCCCGCTACCGGCGAAAATTATTTCTATGGTGAATGGCTAACTAATGCTCAGGGTGAAGACGTAGTTGCAGGTATCAGAACTCCGAATCCGATTAATGAAGTTGGGAAGAACGAGCATACTGCTCATTTAGCTTCACTTGAAACTGCAATGCCTTCAACTTACATTCAGCTTGACGGCGTTCAGAAGAAACTTGAAAAGCATTACCACGATATGCTCGACATCGAGTTCACAATTCAGGAAGGAAAGCTTTACATGCTTCAGTGCCGAGTTGGAAAGAGGAACGGACCGGCAGCAGTAAGAATGGCTCTCGACATGTACAAAGAAAAATTAATTACAAAAGAAGATGCGGTAATGCGGGTACAGCCTTCTCAGCTT
>JAJYIL010000352.1 GCA_021790055.1 Bacteroidota bacterium | reverse complement strand
CAACTTTTCATATTCTGAAACTCAACTATGTAAAAAAATTTTTCACATTACATTCTAAACATTTATTTTTCATACTCTCATCTTTAATTTTTATCGCACATTACCTCTTGCCTTAATTTGAAATGCCTTTTAATTTCGATAAATTTGCCGATATTTTTATAAAAACTTAGTTAAAAAATGCGGTATCCCTTTTCAGAAATAGAATCCAAATGGCAAAAGCTTTGGGAAGACAATAAAATTTATAAAACGGACTTCTCCAAACTTGATAAAAAACTATATTGCCTCGTCATGTTCATTTATCCTTCCGGCGCAAAACTGCATTGCGGGCATTGGTATAACTACGGTCCCACCGATACATGGGCAAGATATAAGAAGTTGAAAGGCTTCAATGCCTTTGAACCCATGGGATACGATGCATTCGGGTTGCCGGCGGAGAACTATGCTATTAAAACAGGCATCCATCCTTATGACAGTACCATGACAAACATAAGCGATATTCGCCAGCAACTAAAGCGCATGGGATGCATGTACGATTGGGATGCCGAATTGATGACCTGTAATCCTGAATATTATAAATGGAACCAATGGCTTTTCCTTCAATTGTATAAAAAAGGATTGGCGTACAGAAAAAATGCGCCGGTTAACTGGTGTCCCAAAGACCAAACAGTTCTTGCAAATGAACAAGTTCAAGCCGATGGAACTTGTGAAAGATGCGGAACGCTTGTTATTCAAAAAAATCTTACTCAATGGTTTTTCAAAATAACAGATTACGCTGAGGAGTTGCTTAAAGGATTAGAAGAAATTAATTGGCCAGAAAAGACTAAGCTCATGCAGAGGAACTGGATTGGCAAAAGCATCGGTACCGAGGTCAGATTTAAAGTCGAGAATAGAGATGAAGTAATTACCGTCTTTACAACCAGACCCGATACTCTTTTCGGCGTTACTTATGTAGTAATAGCACCGGAACATCCGTTAGTAAAAAAAATAACAAAGCCGGAATTAAAAAAAGGAGTGGATGATTATATTGATTCTATTAAATCATTAACTGAAATTGACAGGACTTCAACAATTAAGGAGAAAACCGGTGTTCCAATTGGAGCTAATGCAATCAATTCTGTAAATGGAGAAATTATTCCAATCTGGATTGCCGACTATGCTCTGCTTACATACGGAACAGGCTGTGTAATGGCTGTTCCGGCTCACGATGAAAGAGATTTTGAGTTTGCTACTAAGTTTAGTCTTCCAATTAGAAAAGTAATTTTAGCACCCGGAACTAAGCCGGAAGATGAAATGAAGACAGCGTATACGGAAGTGGGAGTATTAATTAATTCCGGTTCTTTCAACGGATTAAATTCAGATGTTGCAATTGATAAGATAAGCGAGTTTGTTGAGATAAATAATCTCGGCAAGAGAAAAGTAAATTACCGTCTCCGCGATTGGCTTATTTCACGTCAGCGATATTGGGGAACTCCGATTCCGATTATCCATTGCCCTAAGTGCGGCGAAGTTCCGGTCGAAGAAAAAGATCTTCCGGTCGAACTTCCGTATGATGTAGAATTTAAACCGGGCGGCGAATCTCCATTAACAACTAATAAAAGTTTTTATGACGTTAAATGCCCTAAATGCGGCACCGATTCTCACCGCGATCCAGATACAATGGACACCTTCGTAGATTCTTCATGGTATTACTTCAGATATTTAAACCCGAAGTTTGAAGCTAAAATTTTTGATACTGCCTTAACCAATAATTGGGTACCGGTTGATATGTACGTTGGCGGCGCTGAACATGCAACTATGCATCTTTTGTATGCGCGCTTCATTCATAAATTCCTTAGAGATTTAGGATTGACGAAATCCGGCGAGCCTTTCCTTAACCTAATTCATCAGGGAACCATCACTAATCAAGGTGCCAAGATGTCAAAGTCCAAAGGAAACGTAGTTAACCCGGATGAGTTTACTTCAAAATTCGGCTCGGATGTTTTCAGGCTTTACTTGATGTTCATGGGACCTTACGAAATGGGCGGAGACTGGAGCGACAAAGGAATTGCAGGCACCGATAGATTTGTCCAGAGATCTTATGAACTGTTCAGCCGTTTCATTGACTGCTTGACAAAGTCTCCGGCTAAAAATATTTATGACATCGATATATTGAACGACGATGAGAAAACCGTTTACAGGAAAGTAAACCAGACAATCAAAAAGTATGACGAAGAAATAAATAACTTCAGGTTCAATACTACAATTGCCTCTTTGATGGAACTGCTGAATGAGCTTACAAAATCGTTGGAAAAGTGTTCCGGAGAAATTCAGGCTTACTCACTTGAGAGATTCGGTATTCTTCTTGCGCCGGTAGCTCCGCATCTTGCAGAAGAATGCATGCAAATTATCGGAAGGAGAGAATCTATATTTAAAAACCCGGTTTGGTTTGAACCTGATCTGAAAGCATTAATCGAAGACAATGTAATGATTGCCGTCCAGGTAAACGGAAAGCTTAGAGCGACTATTGAAATGCCTATGAATTCAGACCAATCATTCGCCAAGCAGATAGTCTTCAGCGACGATAAGGTTGCAAAGCATCTTGATGGTAAGTCTATACTGAAAGAAATCTTCGTTAAGAATAAAATTTACAATATCGTCGTCAAGTAGAAACAGTTAGGACAGGAAGAAAATTATGCTCGATTTAAAATTTATACGCGAGAATCCGGAATTAGTTAGACAGGGATTATTAAATAAGAATTCGAGAGACGTTGTCGGCGAGGTACTTTCGCTTGACGAAGAACGCCGCTCTTTAATTATTAAGACGGATGAATTAAAGGCAAAGCGAAATCAGGCTTCTGCTCAAATTCCTCAAATGAAAAAAGCGGGGCAGGATACTGCAACGGTACTTGCTGAAATGAAGTTGGTTTCAGATCAGATTGCACAACTTGACGGACAGTTAAGAGAGGTTGAAAATAAAATTGATGCAATACTTTTTGCAACTCCCAATATCGCTCATTCATCAGTCCCGGTAGGAAAGTCTTCCGATGAAAATGTGGAGGCAAGAAAATGGCTGCCTAACGGATTCTCTTTTCAAACGGATTTTAAAATCTTAGACCATATCGAGCTTGGAAAAAAGCTGAAGATACTTGACTTTGAGCGGGGAACAAAAATTTCAGGCTCAGGCTTTCCGCTTTATACAGATAAAGGCGCAACACTGGAACGCGCGTTAATAAATTTCATGCTCGACTATCATCTTCAGCATCACGGCTACAAAGAAATTTTTCCGCCATTCCTCGTCAACCGCGATTCTATGAAAGGAACCGGTCAGCTTCCCAAAATGTAAGACGACATGTATTTCATCGAGAAAGATGATTTGTTTCCCATTCCTACTGCGGAAGTTCCAATTACAAATATCTACCGGAATGAAATTTTACCTGAAAGCGAGCTGCCGGTAAAATATGCCGGCTATTCCGCATGCTTTAGAAGAGAAGCCGGATCATACGGGAAAGAATCAAAAGGATTTCTTCGCGTTCATCAGTTCAATAAAGTTGAGATGGTAAAGTTTGTTAAGCCGGAAGCATCGTATGACGAGCTAGAAAAGTTGGTTAAAGATGCGGAAGATATACTTCATGCATTGCAAATTCCTTACCGGGTTCTTTTATTATGTACGGGAGACTTAAGCTTCTCGGCAGCCAAATGTTATGATATTGAAACCTGGTCTCCTGCTGAAAATAAATGGCTGGAAGCTTCGTCTTGCAGCAACTTTGAAAACTTCCAGGCAAGAAGAGCTAACATCCGCTTTAGGAACGAAGCCACAAAAAAACCGGAGTTTGTTCACACGCTGAACGGTTCCGGTCTGGCAACAAGCAGACTTATGGTATCGATTCTTGAAAATTATCAAACGCCCGAAGGCAAAATAATTGTTCCGAAAGTGCTTCAGAAGTACACGGGATTTGATGTGATCGAATAGAAATCGCATTTGCACTTAAGCTATTTTTATTTTTAGATTGCAGATCGGCGGATTAAGTTTTCTTAAACTATCACTACTAAAATGAAAAATCTTTTCACGCTTAAAAAATATTTTGCGCGGTATAAGAAGAAAGTAATTTTAGGCATCATCTTCATTATACTTTCGAATGCCGGTACTGTTTACATCCCGATTCTTGTTAAAGATGCAATAAATGATTTAACAAAAGGGACAACCACCGGTGTATTGTTAATAGATGCGCTCTTGATAATGGGCTCGTCGTTGTTTGCCGGAATCTTTACTTACCTTATCAGGCAAACAATAATCGTTGTATCGCGCGAGATTGAATACGATTTGCGTTACG
>JAJYIL010000351.1 GCA_021790055.1 Bacteroidota bacterium | reverse complement strand
GATGCCAGGTAAAAGCGGGTTTAATATTATTAAAAATATCCGCGAAAAGAATTTCCATCCTACTTTTATATTTGTAACTGCCTATGATCAATATGCAATTAAAGCTATCCGCAGCGCCGCATTTGATTACCTCATTAAGCCGGTTGATATCGATGAATTAAGATCCTCAATTGATAGATTTATTTTGCTCAAGAACGAAAAGCATAATTTTGTATTCCCTGAAAGATTAAAATCCGAGTACTCACTTACCGAAAGAGAGATTGAGATAATTAAATTGCTAATAGAAGGAAAATCGAGTAAGGACATTGCGGAAATACTTTTCATAAGCAAGGACACAGTAGATACACACCGCAGAAATATTATTGAAAAGACGGGGGTAAAATCAACAAGCGAGCTTACATTGCTTTTGAGACATTGCTAACTTTTTTTACTACGGAGGGCACACAGAGTTTGCAGAGATTAAAAATTATTAAGAAATTCTTCTAATGAAATGCCAGCATCCCTTAAAATTGCAGATAGCGTACCTTTAGGAATGTCCCTGGATTTATGAATTGGTATCGTGATCCTTTTATTATCAACTACTCTTTTAAGATGCAAATGACTTCCTTTTTGTCTTTGTTCTATAAAGCCAAATTTTTTAACTACACGAATAAGGTCAGAGGAAGTAACCGCCGGGAGTTTGCTCATAAGGTAGTTACAGTTAATTTAGTTACAAAGGTAGGTTCACGTTCTTCAGGTATATTTTCGCCGTCTTCTTGCATAGCTTCAATATGAAGCTGAATTGCTTCTGAAATATTTTCCTTTGCCTCGTCAACAGTCTCACCGTATGAATGGCATCCGCTTAAAGCAGGTACATAAGCATGATATCCTTTTTCATCAGGTTCAATAACAATGGAATAATTATAAACCTTCATCACGTGCTTTCATTTATGTTAATTATAAAAGAAGTTTTGTTAGGTTAAAAATAACAAAACCAGGCTTTATATGCTATAAATTAGTAATGGTATGTTATAGCATAAACAACCATGGTAATGCAGCGAAGTCTGTATTCCTCAAAATTGATCATTGAACATAGAGCATTGAATATTGAGAGTTTGAATTTTCAATCAATCAATATTCAACACTAATTTCTAATTAGGCGCGTATTCATCTACATTACCCCAAAAATCCCCAACCGGTACAAAAATACTCACAGAACTTTATTAAATACTCATTGATGAGTATTGATGTATTCTGTAAATAGTCTGAGATTTTACCCGGCATTCTAAAAAATTCTGTAGAAATAAAAAGAGACCAGGAAAGAACATGAATGTTTCTACAGAAACATGCGGTTGTTCTGTAAAAATACTGGAAATTTTACAAAAGAATATGGAATCTCTGTAGAAATATAAGCTACTTCTGTAAGAATACCGGTATTTCTACAGAAATATGAATATTCTCTGTAAAAATACCCGCGTACCGGGTTAAAATGCTTAAAATTCTGTTGAAAATTGAGAATAATAATCTGGACAGTTCAAACAAAAGTTAGAATACTGCTTATTTTAGCAAGATTTACGGTAAATTAAGAAAAATTGGCTCTAATTAAAAAATAATTGTTCTTTAACTAACAATTCAATAAAAGAAAGGGTAATGATATGCCGAAATATTTGCAGGACATATTAAATCGCTTGACGGCTTTGTTAAACGGAATGACAAAGCGGGCGGATAAATGGACAAAGCCGGATGAGACGGCTGAGGTTGTCCAGGGTGTAATTACTGAAATAAACAATGTTGCAAAAGAAATGAGCGATGCAAAAGAAGCTTATGCTTTAACACAGTCAAAAGCCAGGAGCGTACAGGCGGCTGCAATTAAAAAAGCCGATGAGATTGAAATGGCGGCGATTGCTTATGAAAAAGGCGACCAGGTGCAGCTTAATCTTTATGGTATTGAAGTTAAAAAAGAGAGGAGTAAGAGATCGGCTCCGTCTACAGTGCTGCAGGCAAAGGTGCAGGACGATACTGATGGCGTCGGCTATATAGTTTCTAATAATTCCGATCCCGTTGCAGACCAGTATGAATGGCACAAGGGTGTGGGGACTGATCCTTCCAAAACGGATGTAATACCCGAAATGAAATTATTTAAAGTTACGACCAAAGTCTCATTTGTGGATGACGACGTACAGCAGGGCTTGAGATACTTTTACCGTGTACGTGCAGTAAATGCCGCCGGCGAGGGACCGTGGAGCGAGCCGGTTAGCAGGGTGCAGTAAATATAAGAAAACGTAAAGATGTCATCTTTTGGAAAGATGACATCTCTATAAAAAATTTCAGCCGGAGTAGGAGGGGCTTTGGCTGAAGAGTTTTGCAGAATGGAATTTAGCATGTGAGTGTCTAAAAAAATTAATTATGTGTTAATTCTTATTTCCTTTGGAGGAGAAATGTTTAAAATTGTACAATTAAAATTCTTTTCTTTTTTATTTTCCCTTTCAATAATTTTTTTTAGCTCATTAGTTTATGGACAGGTTCCATCAAGAATTTCATATCAAGGAGTATTGAGTGATAATAATGGTAAGCCGGTTCCAGATGGCTTTTATACAATACAATTCTCACTTTATCAATCTCCAACAGGCGGCATATTAATGTGGTCTGAACAAGATGATGTCCAGACGTCTAAAGGTATCTTTAACGTACTGCTAGGGGAAAATAATTCGCTTTCTGACGTGACATTTGATTTACCATATTGGCTTCAAATAACTATTATAAAATCAACTGGTAATGAAAGTTTATTACCTCGCGTTGAACTTTCTTCGTCTGCGTACAGCCTTAGCACTGCAAGTATTCAAGGTCAGCCGATTTCAACAAAGTCACCTTCAACAGACCAGGTGTTGAAATGGGATGGTTATAAATGGGCACCTGGAACTGATAACACTGGAAGCGGCGGTGGCGGTACTGTTACAGAAATAAAAACCGGAGATGGACTGACCGGAGGACCGATTACTTCAAGTGGAACTATATCAATTGCTGACAATGGAGTTTCATTAAATAAAATTAATTCGAGTGGCGCAAGTAATGGACAGGTCCCAACATTTAATGGTTCTTCATTAGTTTGGCAGACTCCATCTGGAAGTTCGTTAAATGGTCCGGCTGGCGGAGATTTGTCTGGTTCTTATCCAAACCCTAGTGTTGTAAAGATACAAGGAAGAACTGTTTCTCAGGCTACACCGTCTGCAGACCAAGTTTTAAAATGGAATGGGTCTCAATGGACACCAAGTACAGATGAAACAGGGGGATTGAATCTTCCATATGCTGCAACAATAAATTCTTCAGGAAGAGCATTTGAAATAGCGAACACTGGAACTGGCATGGGTATTTCTGGCACTGGTAATTTATATGGCATTTATGGAATTGGTGGAAATAGTGGTATTGGTGTTTATGGTCAGGGAGGAAATTTTGGACTTTATGGTGAATCAGGATCAACTAATGGGACTGGTATAAAGGGTTATGCTTTAAATAATAGTGCTTCGTCTTTTGGGGTTATTGGTTTGCATTCAAGTGGACATTATGGTGAATTAGGAACTCAATCAGCTGGAGTTGTAGCATTTGGAAACGATGGATATGCTATGTGGGCAATTGGTAATAATGCTCAATATGCGGGGTACTTTACTGGGAATGTTAAGATTACTGGTTCAATTTCACAATCAATTACAATTAATAAGATTGATGATCCTATTGATCCGGCAAATAAAATACTCAATTCTACTGCTGTTCAATCTCCAAACATGATGAACATTTATAACGGCAATGTTACAACAGACCTATCAGGCAATGCTATTGTCCAACTTCCAGATTATTTTAGTTCACTTAATATGGATTTCCGTTATCAATTAACTGTAATTGGACAATTTGCACAGGCAATGGTATCACAAGAAATTCAAGGCAATCAATTTACAATTAAAACAGATAAACCAAATGTAAAAGCTTCATGGCAAGTAACAGGAATAAGAAAAGATCCTTGGGCTGTGAAAAATAAAATAGTGGTTGAGGAAGAAAAATCTGAAAAAACACGCGGCTATTACTTAAATCCAGAAGCGTATGGTCAGCCTAAAACACGTTCGATTGAATATGCGCTTCATCCGGAACTGATGAAACAACTAGAGTCAAAGCCGATCCAGGTTAGTAAATAAGGAGAACTAGCTATGAAAAAAAATATAATTGTTTTCATATTTATTCTTATTACGAGTTCCTCAAATGCACAGTACAAAATTACTGCTTCTATTTTTGGCAACGGAGGCGCGGTAGTTTCAAATTCTACATATAATATTTTTTCAACAGTAGGC
>JAJYIL010000350.1 GCA_021790055.1 Bacteroidota bacterium | reverse complement strand
ATGAAATTGTAAAAGCTTTCATGTTACCTCCTTTTTTTTACTCTATTCAACCTAAAAAAGATATTTTCTCCATTTTATATAGCACCACAATTTATATATTAAATTATAAGTTACTGATCTTTCACCAACTGAGCCAAGACGGGAAAGTTGATGTTAAAGCCTGCATTATGCGACCGCTGTATTTTACGGTTTAAATCTTTCGAGCTCAATATATTTTATTATCTTATAATGTCATGTATTCCCGCTTATTAGCTTTAAGCCATTGACCATTACTGTTGCCGCAATTAAGACATCTGCTAATACTAATGAACTGTTAAGGTTGTGTTGTTCTACCAAAAATATAGACTTCGCAGAAATGTCTTCGTTTATAAAAAGTATTTTTTACATTCTATGTTCTTAATGCACTTCGCAATAATATCAACTCACGCTTATTCCTCATCCCTTGGACTAATTCCAAGAATGTTACTACTGAGATAAAAAAGCTAATCAATTTTTCTATAACTGCTTTAGCTTTGGAATTAACGTGCATATACCAGATTAAAACATCGGTATCTATCATTATCATAAGAACTTTCCTGTTCTTATCTTGCGTACATATGAATTGACATCCTCAATATCGGCTCGATTCTTCCATACACCAAATAATTCATTAGACTTTTCGACCTTGTTCTTACTTTCTTTAATTGGTACTAACTTTGTCTAAGGCTTTCCGCAAAATATTATTATCACTTCTTCTCCCCGTGATACCGAATCAAGTAGTTCTTTCGTATGAAATCTCAACGTCTTTACTGTGGAGTACTTTATTTTTACCTTTACATTAGTTTATACTTTGTAATATAAAATACAAAATAATTAAAAGCAATTCTACGTCAAGCATATATCGTTGTTTTTATTATTCAACCAGCTTGATTAGTTAACTAACTGGGTAGCTTTTCATCCATCTGCCCCGGACAACGATGCCGAGCTGAAAAACCAATGTCAACCTGTCCCGGCGTACTCATAAAGACGAAGCCGGATATTATCAATAATTTTAATAGAACAACGCCGAACAATAAAGCCTGCCTTTAACAATAATCCCGGGAAAAATTAATACTGTCGCAATGAAAATGCGTTCTGGTAGAAAGGCTGAATATCTCTATCTGTTTATATAAAATCAAATAACAATTTTAATGCTCTATCTATTTCAATAAGTTTATTTTCAGATATTTGACCACGAATTTTAACTAAGCTAAATTTACAATTCAATTGTCTTGTTGGAATGCAATCTGCAATGGATTTCTTGGTGAGCATGTTTTCTTTTGACGGTTCTAAGAAAACGTGTATGTATTTAAGATTTTTTTCCGTTCCAAGAAGTTATTGGAACCACTTGAATTACAGGAAGCCTTTGATTGTAAACATCATTTTCCCGCGCACACTCTGCAATCGCAACAAGGTGTACGATTACTATATCATGCAGCTTGTTAAGCCCGTTGTTTAAGGTCTTCCATAGAGCACTACGATTACTGAAACCCGTCCCCTGATCATCTTGTTAATGTCCAACCTCAACAAGCTTTGAAAAAGAACTATCAAAAGCACTTGTTAAAATTCGGGTATTATTTTTTTAACGTCAATAGATAAGTATTTTTATTATGAAGCAGACCAGAGTCTACTCCATAAGCCTAACACTTTTATCATAGAACAAGGATTAACGATTTAAGATTTTTAATGCTAAAGTTATTACCCTTCACCCTACCAAGCAATGTTATTAAGTTACTATTAAAAGCTGCAATTGGAAGCCGACAAACAACAATCTATTCGTACTTCTTAACTTCCTTAAGAATGTATGTAGCTACAGCATGCGCCTGTGCCGGATTCAAGCCGGGGTTTGGCATATCGGGATATCCCGGAACTGGATGTGTCGGATGTAAAATAAATTTAACAAGCTTATCAACATCACCGTTAAATGTAGGCAAAGTTTGATTATACGGAGGACCGACAACTTTATGATCGAAGCTGTGGCATGCTGAGCAAATGTTTTTGTATATATCTTCCCCGCTTATTGTAGTCGGTGCACTGCTTGCAGTAAGCTTTGCCATTACATTTTCGAAGTTTTGTGCAAGAACAAACGTCTGCTGTTTATTTGCATTTATCATTGCAGTCTGGTCGCTGATAATTGTCGCTAAAATAGTCAGCAGCATAACTAAAAAAATATGCACACTGTACTTAGCATTACTGTTCTTGTACATCAGATAAAGATAATGATAGCCTAAGAATAAAAGCAGAAGCCCTATAGTAAAATATGAAAAAACTGTTCCGGATAAAGCAGAGCCCGGTAAGTCTGTAAGATCTAACAAAAGAAATAGCGGAAGAATAACTGCCGGAACAGAGGTTAATATTATTGCGTTGTTCCTTGCAAAGTTTTTATACTCATCATCAAGGTTTTTCTTTCCGCCTTCCCAGTAAAAAAAGTTGAAAAGAATTGTTGCGCCTGTAAACGACGTAGAAATTAAAATGAATGTGATATATCTTGAAATGACAGCCCAAGAAAATAAAATAGACAGTACTCGTGTATCTGTCCATTTAGAAGTAAAAAAGCCAAGTGTTACCCCCGCAGTAAACAGCCAGGTTCCTATAATAAGAAATGCAAAACCGAATCTTCCGGCTTTAAGACTTAATTTACGGCTGTTAATCCTGTATTTCTCAACTTCATGCGCAACTGTTTCTTCCTCTTCACTTGCTTCCTTTATTGAATTTAAAAGCTCGCTGAATGAAGATGAATACCGAAATGTATAAATTAAAATTACACCTATCGTTACAAAAATAAATGCCCAAAAAAGATAATTAACGGTAATTAGATTCGTACTATGGAACAGCTGAATATAGATAAGTATTGAAGTAATCAGCGTAACGATCCCGAGCATCAGTCCCATACTCTTGTTTATGGTTACCGTTTCAATTACGTCTTTTGCATAGCGAAGATAAATGGGGTTATTTTTCTTTAGACCTTTGCTTTTATAATAAAGCGATACCACAGTTCCACCAAGCACTATACTAATGTACGGAACAAAAAGGAAGAATATCAACATCGAGATGTTATGCAGCAATTCAATATGTTCGGGTGAAAGTGGAATTACCAATTTGTTTAAAAGATTCATTCAATACTCTCTAAGTTATACTATCAACTTGTCTATCGTTAAAAGAATGACTACAAGGATTGCAAAAATATTTATATTCTTAAATGCGGACATAAACCAAACATTCTCTTTTTCCGATTTAAGCAGCTTAAGAGAATTAACTGTAAGCCATATTCCTGCGGCAAGTAATCCGAACTCTATAAAATTATTTTTCAGAACTCCGAACAGCGGAATTAGCATGCTCGTAACAAATGTCGATGCAATCCAGATAAAGGTAATCCGCGCAAGCTGATCGACGCTGAATATTTGAGTAAGCGTAGGAAAGCCTGCTTTCTCGTAGTCCTTCCCGAATATCATCAGCAGAAGCCAGAAATGCGGCACCTGCCAGATGAAAAAGAAAAAGCCAAGTATCAATATCTGCGGATCTAAAATGCTGCCGCCTGCCGCAGCCCATCCTATCATCGGCGGCAATGCGCCTACAATTGAACCCGGAATTATTGCCAGAGGATTTATCTTTTTTAGTGGAGTATAAATTCCATTATACCAGATAAGATTAAGCAATCCCAATCCAAGAACCAGCAGACCGGAACTTAAATACAAAATCGCCGAGCCGGCTAAAGTAAGAACAATTGCAAGCATCAGCGCATCAGCCGGCGAAACTTTGCCGGAAGGCAGCGGGCGGTTCCGTGTCCGCTTCATCAATGCATCTGTCTTTCTTTCCTGTAAATGATTAAACACTGCAGAGCCCGAAGAAAGAAGAAGAATGCCTAAGACCGGACCAACAATACCGCCGGTAATCTTTCCGGTAAAGCAGATAAACCCAAACATAGTTGTAAGCGTAACGAAAGAGGTAATTCGCAGCTTCATTAACTCGGCTGCAAGCTTTAGTCTTTCGCTTAAACTTTTCGCCACAGGCGGATCAGCCTCAGTCTGAAAACTTGAGATTTTATTTTCTGCTTTTACTATTAATGAATCCATCTCGCTTGTCATTGGTCATTTGTCAATCGTCATTGGTTTTTTACTTCATGTCTTTTAGTTACATCGAAGTTGTATCCGCCGCTGTATCACTATCATTAGCTAATTGTTTTGCCATCCACTTTTCATATTGGTCCTTAGGAAGAACTACAACCGCGCTGTACATATAAGAGTGGTCGAGACCGCAATATAAGGCACAGAAAACCTGGAATGTTCCGGTTCGTGTTGGAATAACCCATTGCCAATTGGTTCT
>JAJYIL010000349.1 GCA_021790055.1 Bacteroidota bacterium | reverse complement strand
TCTTATTGCTCGCGAAATAAACTAAATATTTACTTTCTTTTTCTTGAAATCCGGGTGTGTTTTTTCCAAGGACAAAAACAGGTCTGTGTTTTCCATATCCGATTAAGCGGATGCCTTTCCAAACATAGACAGTTTTAGTAATTTGATATTCTCCTTCCGGAATCATGACAATTCCAAATATCGATTTCTCCGCAACCTCATCTATCGCAGCCTGCAAAGCTCCGGTATCATCACCTTCTTTGCCTGGCGTAACGGAAAAATTTTCAGGCGTCAGGTAAACTGCTTTCTCATCCTGCAGCCTGGTCGAATAAAAGGACTCTCCTTCTGTATTAACTGAAAATACTTTTATATTACCCGAAGCATGTAAACTGCATGCGGAAAAAATTGAAACGATGAGTAATGCCGGTAATATTCTTAATCGATATTTGAGAATTCTTGAGAACACAATAAATTTCCTTTTATGATTTTAATGACCGCCACTGCAAATATTTCATGTCAGGAATACTTGGAAAGGCAAATCACACCTAAAAACACCGAACAGATGCTCAACCAATTAATTAAATAACATGATATACATATAGAGCGTCCGTTAAAAGGACGCTCTAAAGTAAAAGCTCCTCAATTTACCATTACGGTTTTATCGATTTAAAACCATCACATCCGCATAGCGGCAAACCCGACCTCTCTCCCAAAAGGAGAGAGGAGGTAAGAACCCTCTCCCTATGGGAGAGGGAAGGGTGAGGACTATTTCAAAAGCATCATCTTCTTTGTTAAGTTGACTGAGTTCCCCCTCAACTGATAGATGTATAAACCTGATGCCAGATTGTTTGCATTGAATGATATTTGATGATTACCGGCTGACAAATTACCGTTGATAAGGGTTGCCACTTTTTGACCGAGAATATTAAATACATTCAAAGTAAAATTACCGGACTTCGCAATCGCAAACTTGATTGTTGTAGTTGGATTAAACGGATTCGGATAATTTTGTTCTAACATAAATTTAGCCGGGACTTGCTGCATTTGATTAACCGCTAGTACAGATTCCGGATAGTAGCTTAGATCGCCGATTGGCAGCCCGTCTGTTCCTTTTAATCCCGAATATGATCTAAAGTTTTCCGCAGTAGGATACTGGATTATCAGTTTGTAATAAGTAGGATCGGAGGCTTTATCTTTATCCCAATCCCATCCGTGGGTGCTGCCCGCTCTAATGTCCTTACAAGCACCTGCTAATAAATCAACTGCATCCGATAAGCCGGAGAAATCATTAAACATGGGATCCTGGTTCCATGTATTTTCTTCAACAAGCCCGGGCCATGTAGTTTTATCGGCAAACATTGCTTTTGTACGCGAGTTCATCCACACTGGATGCATTACGGTATCATGACTTGTATAATAGCTTTCCATCTGTGAACTATAATACCAGTCGTTATTTTTAACTTCTACAATTCTCTGATTTTCGGGAATTGTATATGGACTCGGCGCAAGAGTATCGCCTCCGGCTGCATGGGCAAAAAGCGTATCTACATTTATTAATCCGAAATTCAAGCCGTTTGGATCCTGCGACTCAGCTTCGGCGTGCGTTAAACCAAGCGCGCCTTCATTGTAGAAAATATTATTCGTGAATTTTGCAGTAAGCCATTAACTTCTAAATACTTTACAACCTTAGGCGGAAATAAGAAGCAGCTATTCGATTGGAAATAAGAACTGTTTGTTACGGTAAAAGTATCAACTACGGTAGCTCCTTCTAAGTAGAACAGAAAGGTCGTCCATTGATCTCCTTCGTTCTGTTCGTTTCTTGCATGAAAGTTATTAATATGCCATACGGTATGAGGCGATGAAGTTCCGAATGCGGACCAGCTATTGTAATCGCACCAAATGCCGTCGAGATTAACGGTAACCATAGAATCCTGAACCCATAATGCGCCGTCTGTTCCCCATCCGTGGTTTACACCGCCGTAATCAATTCCGCTTAGCCAGATATTCTTAATTGTTATATCCGCAAATGTAATAACCAGGTTACCAGTCGAGGTAGAGCCGTCTTGATTTATATTCGACATAATTTTGGGCGGGGTTTTTGTAGAATCATTTGGTTCCGGAGGATATGCTACAAGCTCCACCGGATTTCTTAAAGTTATAGCCTGATTCAAAATATAGAATTGACCTCTGTTCAGCCTATAAATTTTATGAAGCTGTTTACCGCTTGCGTCGGTATCGGCAACTACATGATCTATTAATGAATTGAAATACGGAGTGCCGTCCGTATTTGTTGCAGGTACAACAACTGTATCCGCACTTTGTGCACTCAAAAAACGTGCAAAAACAACTAAAAGAATGAAAGTGAAAATCGGTTTTAGTGCTTTCATAATTACTCCTTTTTGATTTAAATTTTTTTATATAGTTAATTGAAGTATAATTTGTACTATCTCAAATCATATTGCTTCACCTCCTTATTGGCTAATACACCATTGATTTTATTCATTCTGTTTTTAATGTAAGCTATATGTTATACCCAAAGCCGCACTCAGTCCGTAATAATTTCTACTGGTAAACCAGCCCGTTCCGTAATTCGAAGTTTGATCTACCGCTTTTGAAACATTATTTATGTTTAAGAATACTTGTAATCCGTCAACCGGTAATTCCTGACGAATTTTCATATCCCACAGAGTAAGAGGATTTGTCGTTTGTCTTAGCTGCGAGTAAAAATTGTAAGAGATAAATACATCCGAAGTGTACTGCATAGAGCCTCTTATTGAAAAGCCTTCGTAGTCAAAACCAAGCTCCAAATTCAAAATATGAGTAGGCTGAAACAACAAACGATCGTAATAACCCAGGTCGCTGGTTCTAATTAATTTTTTCACCAGTACCGGACCTTTCTTTTCATATACATATACGGGAACATATTTGGGATACTTGGTTCTTGAGTCGGTATACGTGTAGTTAATATTAACGACCAATCCTTTTAATACACCCGGCAAGAACCAGAAATTTGACTGCCATTCGGCTTCTATTCCTTTTAGTTTAGCAATATCGGGACTATTAGTAAATCCGCTTACTGTACCGCCTATTGCTACTGTAGACGGCCATTCCGGATTAAGCTGGGATGAGTCTGCAATAAACGTAGTTGTAGCAAAAGTAAAATCTTTAATCTGCTTCTGAAAAACCCCAATGCTGAATAATCCGATTTTCTGTGTATATACCGAAAAGTACAGATCGAAGTTCTGCGACTGCGCCGGTTTAAGATTAACATTATTCCAGCTTATACTTGTACCGGTTGCGCTCCACGTCGGAATAAGTTTATCATAATCCGGTCTGGCAAGTGTTTCCGTATAGCTCGCACGAATATCAAACCAGGTAAACGGCTGATATTTAAGGTGAATCATCGGAAGCAAATAATTATTTTGCCTGCTTGATGTATAAGGGAAATAAATAAACGGATCGGTCGGTTTACCGGGTCCGTTCGATCTATTGGCAGTATAATTTGTTGAGTTATGTTCAAACCGGACGCCGGGAATAAATGTTACTAATTTCTTGTTAAAATTAATTATAGGTAAAATGTATGCGGCATAATAATTCTCATATCCGGAGTAATCATTTAAGTTGGAATTTGTGTAATCATAATAAAGAGTTTTATTTATCGGTACGCCGTTAAATGATTTTAAATTCTTAATGAAGTTATAGGAATCCATCATCATACCTTGCATAGGGACACGGCTGATGGTATAATTTGCGCCTGCCTTGAAATCTCCCGCATCATAATTATTATCAATAAAAGGAGCATAGGGAAAATCGTCATTAGAATAATCATAGCCCGTAACGCCATACCTTTTCGATAAAGCCAGCCTTGCAAGCGCTAAATCCTGCCAGCCTAAAGGTATTTCATATTGATCGAAATTGTACTTTTTAAGTTTGTGTTTAAATTCTCCGCCTATTTTTATATCTATATCTGCAAAGCTTGTTTCAAAGCTGCTCTGAAGACTTAGGTTTGCGGAAGTCTGTTGTTCCAGAGTTGTACTTTGCATCCCGTAGAATTGGTTCACTTTACTGTTAGCAATATTATTATAAGCTTTAGTTGTAATATCGAGCGGGTTTATCTGATAACTGTCCCACGACCAGCTAGACACAAAAGCATTATTTTCATAAGCATTCATTTGGATTTCATTAGGTACATTTGTCTTAGACTCTGAAAAGCCAACATCGCCAACTATTTTTATGTTTCCCAAAGTGTGCTCTATTCTTAAGGTATTTAATAAAGTTAACAAACTTCTTTCCTGGTAGTCTGCCTGGTAATTATGATTTCTGCCGACAGGATCAAAGTTCTCTTGTCTTGTAAAAGTATTAAC
>JAJYIL010000348.1 GCA_021790055.1 Bacteroidota bacterium | reverse complement strand
TCTGCGGAAGAATTTTACGAGTTAAGGATTATATCGGAAACGAAACTTTTATGTTAACGTACGGCGACGGTGTGGCAAATGTTAATATTAAAGAACTGATTGATTTCCATAAGAATAAAAATAAAATAGCTACCGTTACCGCAGCGCAGCCGGTTGGAAGGTTCGGAGCTTTGAGTATAGACAAAGACAATAATGTAAAAGAATTTTTAGAAAAACCGGAAGGCGACGGCAAATGGGTCAATGGCGGTTTCTTTGTGCTTAAGCCAGCTGTTTTTAAATTTATTGAGGGCGATAATACCTTCTTTGAAAGAGAACCTTTGGAAAGTTTGGCAAAGGATAATCAGCTTGCCGCATATCATCATCACGGATTTTGGATGCCTATGGACAAACTTTCGGATAAGAACGAACTGGAAAATTTGTGGGCAAGCGGTAAGGCTCCTTGGACCGTTTGGAAGTAAAACTTACACAGAGTACCACTGAGAAGGCACGAAGTAGCACAGAGAAATTATGAATTTATTTAATAATATTTATAAGAATAAAAAAGTACTTATCACCGGGGATACGGGATTTAAAGGCTCCTGGCTGGCTATATGGCTGAAAGAACTTGGTGCTGAAGTTTACGGTTATGCATTGCCGCCTAAAAGAAAGGAAGATAATTTTGTTAAGAGTGGTCTAGAAAAAATTATTAAGCATTATGATGGCGATATACGAGATTCAGAAAGCCTAATTAAGTATTTTAGTTTTATTCAGCCGGGTATTGCCTTCCATCTTGCGGCACAGCCGATAGTATTAGAGTCTTATGAAAATCCTCATTATACTTTTGAAACTAATGTAATGGGAACTGTTAATTTTTTTGAAGCAGTTCGACAAACGAAAAGTGTGAAGGCGGCGGTCAATATTACAAGCGACAAATGTTATCAAAATAACGAATGGGTATGGGGCTACCGAGAATCAGATCCAATGGGAGGTAAAGACCCGTACAGCGCTTCAAAAGGATGTTCTGAATTAGTTACTTCTGCATATTTAAATTCTTTCTTTTTTAAGGACAGCCATTGCGCAATAGCATCTGCAAGAGCAGGCAATGTTATCGGAGGTGGGGACTGGGCTGATTATAGGATAATTCCGGATTTTTTTAGAGCAATGAAGAAAAATGAAAAATTAATTATTAGAAACCCAAATGCTACGAGACCGTGGCAGCATGTGCTGGAACCTTTAAGCGGTTACCTTTTATTAGCATCAAAATTATATGAAGAAGGTATCAAACATTCCGGGGGATGGAACTTCGGACCTTTAAATCAGGCGAATCATAAAGTATCGGAATTAATTGATGGGATAATTAAATATTATGGGAAAGGTGCAGTGGTTATTGATGGTTCATCAGAAAAATTGCATGAAGCGAATATGCTGAAACTGGATATGTCGAAAGCATATTGGGAGCTTAAATGGAAACCGGTTTTAGATTTTGAGGAACTTATTAAATTTACTGTAGATGGATATGATGCTGAAATGGCAGAAAAGAATATTTATGATGAGAGAGTAAAACAGATTTCAAATTATGTTGAATTAGCTAGGCAAAAGAATATTGAGTGGGCTGAAGCCAATTAAAAATTCAAAATTAAAAAGAAAAATGTTACACAGAGGACACAGAGTAGGCACAGAGAACCACTGAGAATTATGGAATTAAATCAAATCACAGAAAAAATAATAGGCTGCGCAATAGAAGTGCATAAATTTCTTGGTCCTGGACTATTAGAGTCAGCTTACGAAGAATGCTTAAGCTACGAGTTAATAAAAGCGGGATTGAAGATTGAACGTCAAAAGCCTGTGCCTGTTGTTTACAAAGAAGTAAAATTAGATTGCGGTTATAGAATAGACATTCTTGTAGAAAATTTAGTTATAATTGAATTGAAAGCTACTGAAGGCATAACAACGATACACGAAGCCCAAGTTTTAACATATCTAAAATTTGCCGAAAAGAAAATTGGATTGCTGATAAATTTTAATGTTCTTAGGTTGAAAGACGGACTGAAAAGATTTATTAAGTAACTCTGCGGCTCTCTGTGTAACCTCAGTGGTTCTCTGTGTAACAAAAAATTAGGATAATGAATGACGCATAATGAAATAAGAGAAAAAATATTACAACTCACAAAAGAATATTATAAGGAAAAGTTTTCTGACAATAATTTTATTCCTGGAAAATCAAGAATAAATTATGCGGGACGGGTATTCGATGAAATAGAGTTAGTAAACCTAGTAGATTCGTCTCTTGATTTTTGGCTTACGGAAGGAAGGTACTCCGAACAGTTTGCTGAAAAGATAAGCGAGTTTTTGGGTATTCAGAATGTAATACTTGTAAACTCAGGTTCATCCGCTAACCTTATAGCATTTTCTGCTTTGACTTCTGAAAAGCTTGGAGATAGAAGACTGAAACCAGGGGATGAAGTAATTTCAGTAGCGGCAGGATTTCCAGCAACCGTAACACCGGTTATACAGAATAACTGCATTCCTGTATTTGTGGATGTAGATATACTCACATATAACATCGATATTGAAATGATGAAGAAGGCAGTTACTGAAAAAACAAAATGTATTTTTATTGCGCATACTTTAGGCAACCCGTTTAACATTGATGCTGTTTTGAAACTTGCAAAAGAGTATAACCTTTGGGTTATTGAAGATAACTGCGACGCATTCGGAAGTAAATATAACGGCAAGTATACAGGAACATTCGGGGACATTTCTACGATAAGTTTTTACCCAGCACATCACATTACAACTGGGGAAGGCGGGGCTATTGTTACAAATAATGAACAACTTGCCAGATTAATTAGATCGTTCAGAGATTGGGGACGTGATTGTTACTGTGCAGGCGGAGAGAATAATACTTGCGGTAAGAGATTCTCTCAATCTTTTGGCACACTGCCTTACGGTTATGATCATAAGTATGTATATTCCGAAATTGGTTATAATTTAAAAATGACTGATATGCAGGCCGCAGTAGGAGCAGCGCAGATTGATAAGCTCCCTGAATTTTGTGAGAAAAGGAAAACGAATTTTCGAGAATTGAAACAAATTTTCACAAAATACCAAGAATATTTTATATTGCCGGAGGCTACGCCAAACAGCGATCCTGCATGGTTCAGCTTTATAGTTACGGTAAAGGAAGATGCGCCGTTCAAGAGAGATGAGCTGGCAAAATATCTAAATGACAATTTGATCGAGACAAGAAATTTATTCGGCGGCAATTTGATACGGCAGCCGGCGTTTAAGAACAAAAATTTTAGGATTGCAGATCATTTAAATAATTCTGATCATATAATGAACAATACTTTTTTTCTAGGAACATATCCAGGGAATACAAAAGAGAAGCTAAATTATATTGAAAGTGTCGTTGATTCTTTTATAAATAAAAAATAATTCTTCCTTGTAGCCCTCAGGGTAACAAAAAGAATACTTACAAAGAGTTTCACAGAGCGAACACGGAGAACTACAGAGTAATTTGATATGAAAAAGATAGAAACTAAAAATATTATTGCTGCTCTAAAAGATTACAAATTAAACTCAACATTTAGTGATAGAATTCGTGAATTGGGTTTATTTGGATCCTTTGCAATCGATAGTAATACCAAAATTAGTGATGTAGATATATTTTTAAAACTTGAACCAGTACGCATGTTTGATTTGATTGGCATTAAGGAAGATCTTGAAAAATTGTTACATAAAAAGGTGGATATTGTTGTTATAAGAAAATCTATGAATCCATACCTTAAAAAACAAATCGAAAATAACGGCATCTATGTATAATCAAGAATTGGTAAAAGAAGTTCTCAATCAAATTCTAAATTCAACAGAAAGAATCCTGAGGAGAATGAAACCAATTAAAACTTCGGATGATTTCTTAAAGAATGAAAGAAATCTTGAAAAGCTTGATTCAATTTGCATGCAGCTTATTGCGCTTGGCGAAAGCATAAAAAACTTGGATAAGATATCCAGTAAATCATTGTTTAAAAATTATCCTGAGTTTGAATGGACAAAAGCAATGGGAATGAGAGATATTTTATCGCATCATTATTTTGACATAAATAACGATATTGTGTTTGATGTTTGTGTTAATGAGATACCGAAATTGAAGAAAATAGTAAAAGAAATTATTATCAAAATAGATTGATAGAATTACAAGAATTAGGTAATGTACGAATGAGACGAATCTAAGCGAATTCCATTTAAACTAATTACACGAATTAAGACGAATTCCACGAATATCATATTTAAAGATGAAAGTTATAAGATAATTGGTGCATGTATGACTGTACATAAGAATCTCGGATCTGGTTTTCTAGAAAGTGTA
>JAJYIL010000347.1 GCA_021790055.1 Bacteroidota bacterium | reverse complement strand
GCCGATATATAAATTATTATCAGTCGATTCCGTAATGGCGCTGATGCTTCCTGTGATTTTTTTGGGAAAGAATGCAGAAACAGAATCACCTGTTAAAATGAAAATGCCATTGTCTGTGCCGCACCAGATTCTTCCTTTAAAATCCTGTAAGATTGCGTTTACCCTATTAGTCTTATCGCTGCTGCCGATTTTATAAGTAGAAAACTTACCATCGTAAAATTTACTAATTCCGCCACCGTTTGTAGCAATCCACATAACGCCGGGATTAAAGCGGTCTTCAATAATTTGGTTGATATAATCCAGGGCTAAACCCGAAGACGGAGAATAATTGGTAAACTTGGTCCCGTTAAAAACGCTAATGCCTTCTGCACAACCTATCCATAAATTACCGCGCGAATCCTGACAAAATGTATTTGCATTATTTGAAATGAGCCCTTCTTTGACACTAAAATTTTTCAAAGGCAGAATTTGGCAGAAAGGTGAGATGAATCCTATTAGTACAAGCAGGATACATAAAGATATTATTCGTCTGAAAAAACCAATGCTCATTTTCTAAGAAAGAAAAACAAAATTTGATGTGCAGAGAATATATCAAAAAGAAATTGATTAAAGAATGAGACAGCCAAAAATTTTTTGTGAAGGTTAGTGACTTAGAAACTATCTGGCAAGCAAGAATATTTAGCATAAATATCATTGCTTTTCTATACCTATGTCTCTATTTTTGAGCCTTGATTTATTAATAAATATAATTGGAGATATAGCAGCATGCCGATGATGGCAAAGATGAGAAGTTTAGCACCGACTTTTATTGTTGGAGTCGGCGTAATTTTCGTTCTATTCATGATTGTTTCAGATTCGAATATAATGGAAATCTTCGGCTTAAGAACAAACAATGTGGGCTCGATTAACGGCGTTAAAATTTCTTATCAGGATTTCGTAAGGGCTATGGATAATGAAAGGGCAACCTTAAAGCAGCAAGGTAAGCAAGTTCCCGATGAAGAAAACGAGCAATTCCGCGACGAGGTTTGGAATGCTCTTGTTACGCAAACACTTGTTGCCCAGCAGATTAAAAAATTCGGTATTACCGTTTCAGACCAGGAGATTAGAAATATTATCCTAAGTAATAATCCCCCGGAATTCTTAAAGAGAAACTTTATAGACTCTACAGGAAAGTTTAATAGACAGCTTTATCTTAACGCATTATATAATCCACAGAATTCCCAGGCTTTAATTCAAGCTGAAGATTATATAAGGCAGAGTGAGCTTAGCCAGAAGCTTCAAAGTATGCTTCTCGCTTCAATAACTGTAAGTGAAGCGGATGTTAAGAGAGCATATATTGATCAAAATACAAAAGCGAATGCTCAGTATGCATTGATAAACATATCTGAGTTCCCCGTCTCAACTATAAAGGTAACTAATGACGAACTAAATAATTATTATAACAAGCATCAGAATCTGTACGAGATAATTCCCCAAAGAAGATTAAAATACGTTTTATTTTCAACTGTCCCTTCTGCTGACGATTCCGCTAATGTAAAGCTAAATCTCGAAAACATTGTCAACCAATCAGGTTCCGATACAACAAGCTTTGAGACTTTGGTAAACGATTTTTCAACCGTTCCTTATTCGAAGGATACCTTAGCAATAAATGCCTTCCCGGCATCGGCATCCGATTCCATAATTAATTCTAAGCCCGGTTCTATTATAGGTCCGTTTGCTTCTCAACAGGGATATGTAGTCTATCATGTGCTTGGCGCGGTACAGTCAAATCAGACGATGGTTAGGGCTTCGCATATCTTAATAAACCAATATGGCAGCGATGCAAATAATCTTGAAGAAGCTAATAAAATTTATGACGAGCTTCAGCGCGGCGGTAACTTTGCGCAACTTGCTAAGGAATATTCCAAGGACCCCGGCAGCGCAATACGCGGGGGCGATCTCGGCTGGTTCGGCAAGGGGCAAATGGTTCCTGAATTTGAAAAGGCTGCCTTCAGCGGTAAAGTTGGCGTTGTACAGAAGCCAATCAAAACAAATTACGGCTACCATATTATAAAGGTAACCGGTAAGATAGATAAGAAATTTATCGTGGAGAAGCTGGTTAATCCGATTAAGACTTCAACTGCTACCAGGGATCAGATATTAAGCAATGCAAAAGACTTTAATTACATTGCGAAAAAAGACGGCTTCGACAAAGAAGCAAAAATGATGGAGTATGTCATACGCCAAACTCCGCCGTTCAGCAAAGAGTACAATTATGTGCCGGGGATTGGTTACAGTGAAAATTTAACCAAGTTTGCATTTGGTAACGGCATGAATACTATTAGTGACCCGATACGGACGCAAATGGGTTACGTAGTTGCTGAAGTTTCGGGAATTATTAAAGAAGGGGTACGACCTCTTAGCGAAGTTAAAGTATCTGTTAGAGCTTCAGTGATAGGAGAAAAGCGATTTGAATTAGCGCGCAAGCAAGCTGAATTTATTTTATCGAAAATCGGAGGCGATCTATCTAAAGCGCCTTCGGTTGATTCTAAAGTAACCGTCAGCCAAACCGGGGAGTTTACTCCCGGAAGCGGTTCGGTTCCAAATCTCGGCATAGATTATAGCTTCACGGCAAATGTACTTAAGCTGCCTATCAATAAAGTTTCAGAACCGGTCAGAGGCAACAGCGGATATTATTTAATCGATGTACTGTCTAGAACTCCGTTTGACAAGAATGCCTTTGAGGCGCAGGAAAATACTATCCGTGCAAGCATACTTCAGCAAAAGAGAAACCAGTTTTTCCAGGAATGGCTTGCAGATCTTCAAAAGAACGCAGATATAGTTGATAACCGAAGCCAGTTCTTCCAGGAATAGTTGCTTTATATTCATTCCATTTAAGACTGTTCTTAATTCTAAATTCAAATGTTCCGGATTCTTCATTAGAGGAATCCGGTACATTTGAATAACTCACCTGACGCAACTTTAGGGATATTGTCTGAATACTCCTTCGGATGAATAACGGACTTATTCTATAGAGTGAGCTACGCCCAAAGGTTGATGGTTATGAAAATTTAGAACATCCTAAGTATCATAATTATCCATTTGTGTTTTTAATCCTTTCTTGTTTAAAAGAGCTTTGTATTCTTGGATTGAATTTTTAACTTTCTGTATCATTGTAGTTTTTATTAGGATGTAATTCATTCTTTCTTCGAATTTAATAATGAATAGACGGCTACCATTCATATTTCTTCTATGCGCAGTTACGCTATTTGCCCAGGATAATAAGAAATTTATTTTAGGCGTTAATGCTGTTTACACTACCTCAGCCCAAATATATTTATATCCGTACTCTTCAGATCCGGTTTTAAGAAACTCTTCGTTCCCTATTTCCAATATTTTTAACCCTGGCATTTATATAAAGTACAAGCTGAGTAATGATATTCTTCTGGGGATAAACACTGAATATATGACCACAACTTCGTCCGGAAATAACCTGACCGTTTTATCCGGCAACAGAACTGTTACAATTACAGTTCAGGACGGCTTCCGGATGATACCTGTTGAATTGTCGATATACTATCTGCTTCCTTTCTCTTTGGAGAGATGGAAATTTATGATGGGTGGCGGCGCTGCTTACTATTACGGGCAGCATATCAGGTTATTCGGGGACGACCAAGTATCAAGTACCGAGACTCAGATTGCTTACGGTATACAGGTTTCTGTATCGATGGATTATTACCTTACAGAAGATATACTATTACATGGAGGAATGAAATTCCGCGACCCGCAATTTGTTGTTAACAATACTTACGATAAAAAAACGTTCAATTACCAGGGGAATGAGTTTGAAATTGCTCAGGATTCTTTCACTTCAAAAATAAATGTAGACGGCGTTGCCTTCGATCTCGGTCTAGCATACCAATTCTAATTAATTACTTCATTGTAATTATATTGCATAACATCTTTTCGATATTATTTTATGTTGAGCAGAATTTATTTAACCGGATTTATGGGCTCCGGTAAAAGTACAATCGGGCCGATACTGGCTAATACGCTGGGCTGGAATTTTTTCGACCTGGATACCGAGATTGAAAAGAAGGAAGGCAATTCAATCTCAAGAATTTTCGAGGAGAAAGGAGAAGATTATTTTAGAAGGCTCGAGAGTGAGATGCTTAGCGAGCTTTCCTCAAAAGAAAATTCTATTATCGCATTGGGAGGCGGCGCAATTACCTTCGAAGCCAACCTGGAGGTGTTGAAGAAAACCGGCAAGACTATATATCTAAGAATATCGCCTGAATCGGCTTATTACCGGCTTCGTCATAAGCGTGATAGACCCGTTCTTATGAAGAATGGAAACATGAATCTCGGCAAAGATGAATTTATCAATA
>JAJYIL010000346.1 GCA_021790055.1 Bacteroidota bacterium | reverse complement strand
TTTTGTTCCGGTTTCAGTCCGTGCAAGCACCAGAAGCACTTCACCGTTGCCGTTTGTAATAAATCTTTTTACGCCGCGCAGGAACCAATTACCTTTATCATCCTGGTAAGCAGTCAGCTTAACAGCTTGCAAATCAGAGCCGGCATCAGGTTCTGTTAATGCCATTGCGCCGGTATATTCTCCGGTAGAAAACTTCGGTAGGAATTCTTCTTTCTGGTTGTCGTCCGCAAATTGTGCAATTGTTTTTCCAATATCCTGCAGCCCGAAAAGATTCATCATAGAAGCATCGGCACGTGAAATCATTTCAACTGCCATCATATAAATTGTAGTAGGAAAGTTTAGTCCGCCGTATTCTCTGGGAAGTATCATTCCCTGCAATTCGGCTTTGGCAAGAACTTCAAGCGCTTCTCTTGTGCCTTTAGCATAAGTAACTTTTCCGTCTTCGAATAAGGCACCTTCCTCATCTATTGATGCGGCTCTGGGTGCTATATAATTAGCGGCTAAATCACCGACAATTTCAAGAACTCTTTTGTAATTTTCAACTGCATCTTCATAGTTCACCGGTGCGTAATTAAACTTTTCCGCCTGCGAGAAAGTATCCTCGGTGTATTCAACAACTTCCTTAAGGTCCAATCTTTCAAACTGAAAGAGTAAATCGGGATTTTCTAAAAAGTAATTTGCCATCAAATCATCTCAATTTTTGTTTGAATACATTTATAAACATCGGAATTATTTGTGCAGCGTCTCCAACAACGCCGTAATGCGCAATGCCGAATATCGGCGCATCCGGGTCGGTGTTGATTGCAATAATTTTATTCGACTCTTTCATTCCTGCTCTATGCTGGATTGCACCGGAGATACCGCATGCAATGTAAAGCTTCGGGCGAACTGTTACGCCTGTTTGACCAACCTGTCTATCCGCAGTTACAAAGCCCGCATCCACAGCGGCGCGCGAGCCTGCAACTTCTCCGCCGATTAACGAAGCCAAATCATGAATAAGCTTGAAGTTTGCTTTACTTCCCATTCCGTAGCCGCCGGATACAATTATCGAAGCGCCTTTCAAGTTGACTTTATTTTCCTGGCGGTGCTGCTCAATAATTTTTATTACTTCATCAAATTCATTTTGAAGATATGGAATGTTCGTAATCTTTCCTTTTACCGCCTGTGGTAAAGGCTCAAGCCGCATTACTCCTTCTCTTACTGTTGCCATCTGCACTTCTACTTCGGGAGTAATGATTGTAGCGATTATATTTCCGCCGAATGCCGGACGAATTTGCAGCAGCAAGTCTTCATAATCTTTCTTCAAATATTTTACTGTTGAAATTTGAAGGTCGGTGCAGTCGGCAGTTAATCCGCTTTTTGTATGCGAAGCAACTCGCGGTGCAAGGTCTCTTCCGATAACCGACGCGCCGAAAAGTACGATTCGCGGCTTATGACTTTCAACCAGTTCAATCAAGACACGGCTGTACGGTATTGTACGGAAATGCTCGAGCGCCGGATGATCAATTACCAATGCTTCCGAAGCGCCGAACCTAAAAGTTTCCTCTGCGAGAGATTTAACATTACTTCCGATAACTACGGCTTTCAATTCGCCGTGAAGATTCTCGGCTAACTTTCTTCCTTTAGACAAGAGCTCGAAGCTTACATCGGCGGGCTTACCGTTTCGCTGCTCTATAAATACCCAAACGTCTTTGTTCATTTTCCCGATTAATCCTAACCTAAGATATGGTCTTCCATTAATTTATCAATTAAAATGCTCATGCCGGCTTTATCCGGTGCAATCATTTCGTGATTGCCGCCGGCTAAAACAACAGATTCAATTTTATGTACCTTCGTTGGAGAGCCGTGTACGCCGCACCGCGCTTCATCAAGCTTCAAGTCGTCCATCGTCAAAGTTTGAATATAAAGCTTCTTCGATTGGTATTCTTCCTTAAGCTGATCGATGTATAAGAGAGAATTACCTTCCGTTAATTTTTCAAGCTCGATTAGAGTCCTGGCATTTTTGTATGCCATTATTCTTTTTGCTTTATAAGGTCTGGGGAAAGAGGCATCCTTTAGAACGGTAATCAAAACGGGCAATGCAGATTCAAGAATTTCATACCCGCCGTCAATCTTTCGTTTTATCTTTACCGAATTTTCTTTTATCTCGAGGATTTCTTCCGTGTAAGTTATTTGAGGAATGCCAAGCTTTTCTGCGGTTTGCGGACCAACCTGCGCAGTATCGCCGTCGATTGCTTGTCTGCCTGCAAAGACAAAATCATAATCGCCGATTTTTTTGATTGCTTCGGAAAGTACATAAGAAGTAGCGAGCGTATCTGCGCCTGCAAACTTTCTGTCGCTAATTAGAACGGCTTCATCAGCGCCCATGAACAGGCACTCGCGCAGTACATCGGAAGCGCGCGGCGGTCCCATGGTAATTGCAGTTACCTTGCCTCCAAGCTTATCTTTAATCTGCAGTGCAAGCTCAAGAGCAACTCTGTCTTCATGATTAAAAATAGCCGGCAGCTTGGCTCTGTTTACCGTGCCGTCTTCTTTCATTACCTGACCGGAAATATTAGCAGTGTCAGGCACCTGCTTTACTAAAACGATGCTATGCATCCCCATATCATCCTGTTAAATTTTTCGAGCCAAAATTACGAAAATTACTTACAGATTAACAAGAAGTTTTTAAATATTTTTGCTTGAATCTATAATCTTTTATTATAATCTTATTATTAAGAAATTATAAATATCATTTGAAGGAAAATCATTATGGCAACAAAGAAAGCTTACGTTAAACAGATTAAGGGAATTACATTTGTAGGCAAAACAGATTCCAACCACTGGGTTACAATGGACGGTCCGGAAGACTTCGGAGGAAGCAATGCGGGCATAAGACCTAAGGAATTAATTCTTCTTGGACTTGCCGGCTGCACGGGAAGCGATGTTGTTTCTATTCTCTCAAAGAAAAAAGTAAAAATGGAAAATTATGAAATGAACCTTACTGCAGAAGTTGCCGAAACACACCCGCAAGTTTTCACTAAAATTCATATCGAGTATGTTTTTTACGGAAGCGAAATAAATCCGAAAGATGTTGAGAGAGCAATTGAGCTTTCGCAGACCAAATACTGCAGCGTTACGGCAATGCTTCAGAAGTCGGTGGAGATTACACATTCTTACAGGATTGAAGCTACCAGAGCTTAGTTAACTCAATTTATAGCCTGACTTTATTAATGGAATGTTGGAATAATGGAGTAGGTTTTTCTTCTATTATTCCAGTACACCAATATTCCAAAGGCATTATAGAATTTGAATTAATTGTTCAGAGCTTTCGCGAGCTTTTGAGACGAAAAGGTCTTATAATTCCATTCATGAACAATCTTTCCATTGTTTAAAAGAAAGATTTTCGGCACAAAACCATCAGCAAGTTTGGAAAGTGTTTGTGGGTCTATCAGCTTGTGCGGAAAATTTGTTCGCGTTCTGCGGAGGAATCCGTGAATTTCACTCTTGTCTCCCCAGAGAAGGAAGTAAACCGGCGGCAGTTTCATCTTTTGCGAGAGCTGTCCGATTGAGACTGCAGTTTCGTAGCAGTCTTCACAAGTCATACTTAATATTGCGATAATATTTTTGCCTTTAGTTAGATTGGCTTTTACGCCGCTGAAATTTTTAATTGAAGTTAAGACTTTTTCTTTTGTAAGATTTGAAGAATTATACGGAGCGTCGCCGTCGGATTTAGCACTGCTTTGTACTTTAATTATTTTAGATGAATCAACAGAAACAATTCCGTTTTTAGAGGAGTCATTTTTCTGAAATTGTCCGGGAGGTGAAAAAAGGAATATGGGCAAAAAAGCAATTAGAAAGAAAGAAAAGGAAGCCAATACCTTTTTAGGTTCGTCGTTCTTTATTAGTTTCCGCAGATAAAGCAGAGCGGCAATCAAAATTATATTCTTAAACAAAGCTTCTAATGGAGTCATAATAATCACCTGTCCGAAGCATCCGCAGTCGCCGGCGAAGCCCCGTAAAATTATGGTTATAATTAAATCTAAACTAAATATAATAAGCAGCACGATTGCCGCCGGGATAAAAACTTTCTTCAGAAAATTTCTTTGCAAAAAGGAAAGTCCTAGAAAAATTTCAAACGCGATAATTGCTCGCGCCAGCCATGTAACGATAAACCAGCTTGTTATTCCCTGCTGAACAAGCTGCATCTCGAAAGCGACGATAGGGAACAGCTTGCTTAGCCCGGAAAAGATAAACAGCGCTCCAATAAATATTCTTAGCGCCGTTATTTTTTTTGAATCATTTAGGCTGAGAAAATTTTCCATAAACTAAAAAATAAGTTCATCCAATAGCACAGATTACTAATCTGTGCTACGATGTTTGTAATTAATGCAGTACATCATC
>JAJYIL010000345.1 GCA_021790055.1 Bacteroidota bacterium | reverse complement strand
GGCTGTGTTAAAATTCTTTATCGGCAAATAAATATTCATTTATCCATTGAACTCCCAAGGGAGTTCCAATCCTTTTGGTGATACTTTTTCTACAAACATTTGACTCCTAACGGAGTCAGATTTTCTGTTTTCGCTCCAGAGGAGCGATATATTTGTAGAAAAACTCGTTTGGATGTTATTCTTTTATTCATAGGAATTATGCTAACCTATTTTTATGATATGCTAATCCATTTTTATATTATGCTAACTCATTTTTGTGAGGTTCTATCACATTTTTTTGAAATGCTAATTCATTTTTTTGAGATGCTATCACATTATATTAAGATGCTAACCCATTTTATGTGTATGCTAATTCATATTTGCATTATGCTAACCCATTTTAGGTTTATGCTAGTTCATTTTTGTATTATGCTAACCCATTTTACGTGTATGCTAATTCATTTTTGTGTTATGCTAATTCATTTTTATGCTTTGCTTCCAAGTTTATACGTTCTGCTCACCCCTCCGGCTATTATGCTAATTGATTTCAGTGATTTGCAGATACATAAATCTTAAAAGCTGGGGTCCCCGGACAAAAAGAATTCACCCTTTTTAATTTTCAAATAATAAAACTTCTTTGTGCCCTGGTGACTTAGTGGCAAATTCTTTTTTCGCCACTAAGACACCAAGGATAATTATCAATAATAGAAATGGAATTGCAGCAGCGCAGAATCATTCTTCGGAGCTGTTTGCCCCGGCGGCACTGCCTGGAATTGGAATCTGTATTCCGGTATTAATTCTATAAAGCTGAAAGGATAGAAACTAAATCCTGCAACCAGCCTTGAGACTTCATCATAGCTTACAGATGTATTCGGATCAAATCTATCATACCGGAGTACGGCTTCCAATCCTTTAAATAAAACATAAGAAGCTTCAACCATTTGCGCGCTGGAAGTTGTGCCCGTTAAAATATAATCCTTCGCTATGTCATACTCGCCGATCAAAGTAAACTGCCCAACTCCGAAGCCTAAGAATCCTCCGTACATATTTACTTTGTGTTCTGATGGAACTTGTGTGTAAATCAACGGACCTTTGAAGTTTGTGTAAGAGCCGCCGAACATTACTGCCACTTTATTCGCTATTACCGGGTTGAAATGGATGCTTGCGGTATAAGTCGGATCGGTGCCAAAGCTTAATGATACCGGGCTGCCAACACTTGCGGTGAATAATCCGAAATCTGAAATATTCCATCCGACCTCAGCGCCGGTTATGTTGTAGCGCGGGTCGTAAATTAATCCTTGCCGCGTGTTGGTTTGGAACAAATATCCTAAATCTCCGCCGCGTGTGTATGCAGTGTGGTCATCGATTAAAACACCGTAATCCGGTACAAAAGTTCCGGCTTTTATATAGCTGCTGTTCGGAAGAATATGCGCGATGGCGTAGCCTTCCCAATAAGCATTAACAACATCATAATCGGAATAGATGTCGATGCTGTCCATTATCTTTGCGTTAAAGTAAATTGAGCCTTGCATCTTCTGAAAGGTAGTTGCATTGAATGCCTGAGAGTATATGTATTGAGTTCTGTAATCAAATCCGATCTGAATATTTTTACCGATCATATCATCCATCAATAAATTCTTATCGCTTTCGCGAGGCGAATAAATCGGAAGAACACGCAGCCCGTAATGCCAGCCGCCGCGGTTCCGCATTGCACCGCCGGTTGGGTTTACATGGCAGTCCACGCAGGAAGCGCCCATTCTTAATGCAAACCTTGGAAGAGCAAAATTTTCATTAACGAAAAGTAGAATAAAGCAAATCATCAAAATGTATTTAGCAAATTTCATAGAACTCCCGAAATTGATTTTTGAAAATTGAATTGAAACCAAATAGAAGAAACGAAATCTAAATTAAGTGTTTTGTTTTTTATTTGTCCGTAAGCGGCTGTGTTGTGAAGCAATTATAAAGACTATGGTTGTCTGCGTCAAATAAAGAATTACATTGAATAAAAGGCTATTCTTCTTTACTTTTGAGCCTGATTTAAATTACAATATGAAAAAAGTTTTAATATTAGGTTCTACCGGCTCAATAGGGATTAACACTTTAAATGTAATCCGAAGTTTTCCAGGCGAGTTTGAAATTACAGCCCTGACAATCAATACAAAGATTGACCTGCTTGAGCCGCAGATCCATGAGTTCAATCCAAAAGCTGTTGTTGTTAAAGATGAAAAGCTTGGACGTGAGCTTGAAAAAAGAGTTGGCGGAAAATGTAAAGTTCTTGTTGGCGAACAGGGTTTGGTAGAAGCAGCAAAGAACCTTGATTATGATATTTTTGTCGGTGCGATGGTCGGCTTCTGCGGATTAGCACCGGCACTTGAAGCAATAAAGCGCGGTAAAATTATCGCTCTTGCCAATAAAGAAACGCTGGTAGTTGCCGGCGAGCTTGTAACGAATCTTTGCAGAAAGCATAATGCGAAATTGCTGCCGATAGATTCCGAGCATAGTGCTATTTTTCAATGCCTGGAAGGCGAAGAAAAAAGTAAAGTAGAGAAAATAATTTTAACAGCGTCCGGCGGTCCTTTTCTGAATAAAAGCAAAGAAGCGCTTGCAGACGTTACTGTAAAAGAAGCGCTGAATCATCCTAACTGGAAGATGGGCGATAAGATAACGATTGATTCCGCTTCAATGATGAACAAGGGACTTGAGATAATTGAAGCGCGATGGCTCTTTGGAATTGAGAAAGATAGAATTGATGTACTGATCCATCCGCAGTCAATTGTACATTCGATGGTGCAGTTTGTCGATGGCTCAATCAAAGCTCAGCTTGGTTTACCGGATATGAAGCTGCCGATTCAGTACGCGCTGACTTATCCGGAAAGAATGAAAAATAATTTTAAAAGGATAAGCTTACCGAAAATCGGTAATCTTACTTTTTTGGAACCTGACTTTGAAAAGTTTGAATGCTTAAAGCTTGCTTACAATGCTCTGGATGCAGGCGGAACTGCAACTTGCATCCTTAATGCGGCAAATGAAATTGCGGTGGAAAAATTTCTGAAAGGCTTAATTAAATTTTCAAATATTCCTAAATTGATTTATAAAGCGCTTGAGAAAATTGAGAATCATAAAGCGCCGGATGTTCAAGCTATTTTTGAATGCGATAAAGAGACAAGAGAATTTGTTTTAGGATTAAACTAAATGTTATTTAGTATGAACAAGGTATTAAATGAATGTAAGTCGGTATTAATAAATCATTACGGCGAGCAATTTAAAGGATTGATTCTCTTTGGTTCAAATGCGCGAAATGAAGCCAATGAATCAAGTGATATTGATTTACTTGTCTTGTTAAGAAAACCTTTTGATTATTTTCATGAAATAAAGGTTGTAATCGATTTACTATATCAAATACAACTTGAGCATAAGAAATTTATTTCTGCCAAAGTTGCCGATTCAAAAGAATATGAAAGCGGTTCAATCCAGCTATACAGGAACATACAGCGCGAAGGGATATTTGTGTGAGTGAAAAATATATTGATGAAATTAAAGCTAATCTCATAAGAGCGGATGAAGCAATTAATGCGGCTATGGAATTAGTTAAAGACGAGTTTTTTGATTCTGCTGCTTCACGAGCATATTATGCTGCATTTTACGCGGCAACTGCTTTATTACTTAAGAACGAAATGGAATTTAAAAAACACGGCGGTGTGATTTCTACAATTCATTTGAAGTTTGTTAAGACAGGAATATTGGATAAAGAGTTTGGTAAAGATTTGAATTGGCTTTTTGAATTAAGAGATATAGGCGATTATGGAGTTACTATGCATGTTCAAAGGAAAGATGCAGAAGATGCGATTAAGGCAGCTAAAAGATTCGTGGACAAAATTAATGAAATAATTTAATAATATTGGAGAAACCTGTTTAATGGATTATATAATATATTTTGCAATCACTATCGGTATTTTGGTTTTAGTTCATGAGTTCGGACATTTTGCCGCTGCAAAACTGTGCGGAATGCGAGCCGAAGTTTTTGCAATTGGATTTGGTAAAAGATTATTCGGCTGGAATAAAATTTCAGGTTTCACCTTTGGCGACCTACCGGAAGATTTTGACGGACAGGGAAACACGGATTATAGATTGAGCCTTCTACCTTTAGGCGGCTATGTTAAAATTGCCGGTATGGTCGATGAAAGCTTCGATACAGACTTTGCCGACAAAGAACCGCAGCCGTATGAGTTCCGTGCAAAGCCGACGTGGCAAAAGCTTATCGTAATTTCTGCCGGTGTGTTCATGAACTTTCTACTTACTCTACTGGTATTTTGGGGAATGAATTTCTTCCACGGAAGAGAATTTACTAAAACTACCACTATTGGTTATGTTGAACCTAACAGCACTGCCAATTCATTAGGTTTCCAGACCAATGATAAAATTTTATCAATCAAC
>JAJYIL010000344.1:1529-4415 GCA_021790055.1 Bacteroidota bacterium | reverse complement strand
TAATTTGAATTTAAGCAGTTATAATTATGATACAGGAAATTTTTCCCCACAAGTTCAACAATCATTATATCGCAGACATAAATATCGGAGAAGAAGACTTTATCCTTCATTATAATGAAAAGTCTTTGTTATTAAAAACTAACGGCGGCGGCTTCGAACTGCCGCAGAAAAAAGACTTCCCGGAAATTTCAAGTAATACCGGAAGTACGTTTCTATTTACTCTCAATGACGTTCCGTGCTTTCTAATTTACGATGACCTTAAAGCCGATAAACCAAATATTATTTACAAGGAGATTAATATTTTCAGGACTATCACGCAGAAGGAAATAGCATGGGTAAGCATTGCCGGATTCCATCTGATGAACTGGTACATGCAAAATAAGTATTGCGGAAAGTGCGGAACGAGAACACGAAACAAGAAAGATGAAAGAGCAATAATTTGTCCGAACTGCAATACAACTGTGTTTCCGAAAATTTCTCCGGCAGTAATAACGGCAATAATCTGTGATGATAAAATTCTGCTGGCGCGTAATTCAAATTTCCCAGGTAACTGGTTCTCAGTAATTGCCGGTTATGCAGATGTAGGCGAAACACTTGAGGAAACGTTAACACGGGAAGTAAAAGAAGAAGTAGGATTGGATATTAAGAATATCCGTTATTACAAAAGTCAGCCGTGGCCCTTATCCGGCTCAATGATGATCGGCTTTATAGCTGAGGCTGATGATACTCAGCCCATTATTATAGACAACAAAGAAATTGTCGAGGCTGCGTGGTTCGCCAGGGGAAGTCTTCCTCAGCATTCTTCGGACATAAGTATTGCAGGTGAGATGATAGAAAGATTTGAGAAAGGGGAACTGTGAAGAATAAGTGCAGCCGGTATACCGAATTCGCAGCGGTTGATTATCTTTTGTCCGGCGATTGGGCAACACACCTTTTATGCGCTGCGGTTACACTAAGTGGAACAATGACAGTCTATATTATTTTATATACCGTCATCAAGAGAATAATCACGTTAAGCCGCATACTTACAGGCAAATAAATTTGGAAACGAATGAAATAAAATAAAGTAAGGAACAAAGATGTTCGAAAAGATAACTATCGATATGAAGAGAAGAATGAAATATCTGGAGAAAGCAGATTCGGTTGATCGTGCCGACGGAACTCCGCGACTGAAACGGTTAAGACAGATCCCTCCCGAAACTGGAAAGTTTATAGCATTACTCGCATCGAATTGTCCTTCAGGTGAGTTTATTGAAATAGGTACGAGCGGCGGTTATTCAACGATGTGGATTTCTTTAGCTTGCATGGAAAGGTCGACAAAGCTAAAGACTTTTGAAATTTTACCGGAGAAGGTAAAACTCGCACGGGAAACTTTCGAACAAGCAAAAATAACTGAATACGTAGAACTCATCGAAGGTGACGCTTTGAAATATATTAGCTCTATAAATGAAATTTCTTTTTGTTTCTTAGATGCAGAGAAGGAAATTTATGGAGAATGCTATGACCTGGTCGTCCCAAAATTAGTAAAGAACGGAGTGCTGGTTGCGGATAACGCAATAAATCATTACGAGACCCTAAAGCCAATGCTGGAAAAAGCCCTTGCAGACAGCCGGGTCGATTCACTTGTAGTTCCAATCGGTAAAGGCGAACTGGTTTGCAGAAAGCGCTAACACATGTAACTGCGCTTTTTTTAACAGAAGTCGAAAAACGTGCAGAATTAATTTATATTTCGTTGTTGCCTCATTGGATTTATATACGCACAATTAAAATTAGTCGCTATGCGGTGCAATCTTCATTTAGTAAGGAGGAGTAAATTATGAAACAGGTGAAACAAGAATGTCTATTAGTTAATGTTTGGCTTACCTGGCTGGGAGTCCCGGCTTTAGCAGTTGCAATGGGATTATTCCAATCCTGGTGGGGTGGTGTCTTTGTACTTTTTGCAGGAGTACTTGCACAAATTCTTTATATAAAGATTTTCCCTAGCATATCTAAACTGCTTGGCTATGGTTCAATGGAAAACGTTGAAGCGATTGTCCCGCCGCAGTCAAAGGCAGTGTCAAAGGTTATTCTTTACACGGCAAACGTTTGTCCATTTTGTCCCATAGTCAAAAGACGGCTCGTCGAATTACAGAAAGAATTGGGATTTAAACTTGAGGAAATGGATATAACTTTTCGTCAAGAAATAATCAAACAAAAAGGATTGCATTCAGTACCGGTTGTAGAAGCAGACGGACGATATTGGACTGGAAATGCCACTACCGCTCAACTTCTGGAATTTCTAACTATCAGCAATTAACGATGCAATAAAGGAGTTTACATTATGATTCGCCTTTTCACTAATTCCGCAGCTTACAACTGGGGA
Source organism: Bacteroidota bacterium (assembly GCA_021790055.1). Lineage (GTDB taxonomy): Bacteria > Bacteroidota > Ignavibacteria > Ignavibacteriales > Ignavibacteriaceae > FEN-1297. The sequence goes on along the minus strand of JAJYIL010000344.1, from coordinate 2,053 downwards.
GCTACTCCGGAGGAAATATCTGCCCGATATGGTTGCGATAATTACGTAGAGAACCCCGATGATGTTCTCTATCGCGCGGTTAACGTTCATGCGAGCAAGCCGATAGTTTATAAATGGCTTTGTCAACTACGGGTCGCTCCGTATAGCTATGATTGGATAGATAACCATGGCAGGCAAAGCCCTCGAGATATTATGCCCGGGCTTGACGATCTTGCCATTGGCATACGTTTTATGGAAATGCTTGAGCTTGTCCAATTTGCAGCCAATGAACATATTACTTTAATCGGGATTGATGAAAAATTCAAGAAGACGTACGGTGAAATTGCCGTGAGTTACATCGTCAAATCCATTTCATCTGGTGAGACGCGGCTTATAGCTAAGTTAGCAATCCGGCGGACTAATCATCCCGTATTTAAATTGCTTGCACCGCTTCTTCCATTAGGCGACTTAATAATGATGCGCAAGCAAATGCTTACACTCAAGCGCCTCAGCGAAAGAAAATAATATGGGAATACGCGCTTACT
>JAJYIL010000344.1:0-1519 GCA_021790055.1 Bacteroidota bacterium | reverse complement strand
ATTGCCGGTTTCGAAATCCTTTCCGGTCGATGCGCACTGTTGGTTATAGACATGCAGAACGAGTTTGTTAAACCGGGTTGGACTCCATACTGGGTGCCTGAAGCGACCCAACAGGTCGGTGCGATAAAAGTACTTATCGAACATTGCCGCCTAAAGGCGGTTCCGATTATTTTCACTGCCTTTGGTCCAACAAACAACTTCCTGGATCGTCCAAAGACAGGCGGGTTGATGCCCAATCGATTTCCTGAAATTGGTACAGGCCACAATGAGTGGTTTACCAATCCAAGAATCTGGCATAAATTGGAAGTAAAAGAGGAGGATGTCTTGATTTTCAAACCTTCTTACGGAGCGTTTTATGATACGCCGCTACAGACCATCCTTAACAGCCTGGAAAAAGACACAGTAATTATCTGCGGAACTCTGACCAATTACTGCTGCGGCACCACAGCAAGACAGGCATATGAGCGCGGGTTCAAGGTTGTTTTTGGAAGCGATGTTACATCTACCGATGATCCAACAATGCAGGAGCCTGAACTCAAGGTTCTTAGGAAGGGATTTGCAAAAGTGCTCACGCTCAAAGAAATAATCGAACAGTTGAAGTGATGCGAATGGGAAAATCAATTTTATTAACAATAACCAGTTGCAGATTTTATGTATTTAGTATATTCATAGTTTACATATTTCCCTGCTCAACCGGAATTCTATTGGTGCAAAATGGCAATCATTTTGCACTTTCACAAAGAGATAAGATTGTCGGTTTAGCAGTTAAGAATGATAAAGCTTCGCTTGAATACCAATCTGATAATAAATTCTCAGCAGTACTTTTTAATTTTACTGGAAACGTCTTCATATCCGCAATTCCACAGACTCTAATTGGACTGGCAGTTCTACCTCCATACTTAACAGTCGCATATCAAGGTTGGGTCGGCGGCATTGTTTCAGTTGATGGTTTACACCAAAGCCGGTTTCGAAACCTTAAATCAACGGCTTAATACTTTATAGTTCTGCTGATGCAGACAATTGCATTTTCTCTATCAATCGGCGCGGGCATTAAGTGCGGTGTCGATTCTTACAAGCACAATATAAATGTCGGCTGGAGGTTTTGGAAATTCAGAGTTCCAAAGGAAAGTATAAAAATTATTGGCTTTGTATATTTAGTAAGTCTGCCTATATTTTTCGCGGCTTCCTTATTTGAATTTCTCTCTTCCTGGAATATCTAAAAAAAGCATATTGCATTTTATGTGAAATGTTAACTATGTTTATTCGACTGTAAATTTAATAAGGGTAACTTTATGAAAATATTCAAGTCTTTCTTCGTTTTATTAATAGTCCCAATATTCATTCAACCCGATTATGCCCAAAGCATAAGTACCGGTTCAACTTCACTTTCCTTGCAGCCGGATTTTTGGCTGGATAGCCTTGTGCCTTCTGATCTAACCGGTTTCTCCCTGCAATTTGAAACACCGCTTTCGATCCCAAATTCAATTGCTCTGCGAGGAACCTGGTTTCGAAACCCGCT
>JAJYIL010000343.1 GCA_021790055.1 Bacteroidota bacterium | reverse complement strand
TACGGCGGACTGGATGGTATGCAGGCAGCATTTAGATCAAAAAATATTTACGGTCCTTATGAAGAAAAAGTTGTTATCAATGAAACAACGCACGGTCATAACTTAGGCATTCACCAGGGAGCGCTTATTGAAACACAAACCGGTCAATGGTGGACCATGTTATTTGTGGATAACGGACCCTTCGGACGCTTTCCATCCTTGCAGCCCGTTACCTGGAAAGACGGATTTCCGATGGTAGGCGTAAACGGGCATGCCGTTACTACATATAAAAAGCCGGACGTTGGAAAAGTATATCCTATTACAACTCTTCCAACCTCTGATGAATTTGATAGTACCGGATTAGGAATGCAATGGGGATGGAATCATAATCCTGATCCTGCTAAGTGGTCATTAACAGTGCGCCCGGGATATTTAAGACTTGAGACAGCGAGCATTGTTGATAGCTTACAGCAAGCACGCAATACTCTTACACAGCGAATGTTTGAATATTATTCCAATTCAATTGCCTCCGATGCAACAGCCAAAATGGATTTTAAGAAAATGAAAGACGGCGATATTGCAGGGCTGGCAGTTTTCCAGGATCCTTATGCTTACATCGGGATAAAAAAAGAAAGCGGAAGGAATTATGTAATAATGGTCAACAATGGAAAGACAATTGATTCCATTTTAGTCCGGGTTTCAAAAATATATTTGCGTGCGAGCGCAATTTACGGCTCCGGTGCGGCGCACTATTTTGATGGTAAAGCAGCGCCGGGTACGGGTACAGCATCATTCTCGTACAGCTCTGATAATAGATCCTTCACAAAGCTGGGCAATGTACTCGACATGAAATTTAATCTTAAAATCTTTACGGGAAATAAATTTTGTCTTTTCAATTATGCGACGAAAGAGTTAGGCGGTTACGTCGATTTCGATTGGTTCAGAACGAGCGCAGGCTTAAAAGTGACTGAAAGGAACTGAATATTTTGTATAAAGAATTTTACATGAGATTGGTTTTACAAAATTTTAGCAGTAGAGCTGTTAACAGAAATACGTCCGGCAGTATAACTACCGGACAACAAATAACTACCGGACAACAAATAACTGCCGGACAACAAATAACTGCCGGACAACAAAGTATTTTAAACCGGAAACATCCGGATCATTTAAACAATTAGGAGATAATATGAAAGAAAAAGATACAAAAGAATTTAACGAATTAAATTCTTCAAGAAGAAATTTCATTAAGAAAATCGGTACCGCAGCGGCAGGCTTAATTATTGCGCCTTACATAAAGCCATCGGGAATACTTGCTTACGATCATAAAAAGATATCTTCATTTTTAGCAACGGTAGCAATCACTGATACCACCAACACTCCAGCCGATGTTTATACTTACGACGACGCCAACGGCGGAGTAAAGCAAAAGGTGAAATACATACTTGATCTTCTTGACCAAAACCAATCGGGTAAAGTCTCGGCACTTTTCACCAAGGGAAAGAAAGTGGTGATGAAGATAAATATGACCGGGGGTTCCGGAAATTCAGCAAGCTTCAAGCCGAACGAATCCGCAAAGTTTCCCGATTATACAATAACGGAAGCTATGTGGACTCATCCATTGGTTTTGCAGGCTGTGGGTCAATTTATAATTGATGCCGGAGTGAACCCTACCGATCTATATATTGTGGATGCATTCTGGGATACTAAATGGCAGAGCGCCGGATCAACAGCGCCATTCGGATCGAACGATGCTTTCGGATATTCCGATGTACTTAAAGCGCTGGGGTGCAACGTTGTTGATCTTAACGATACAACACCGGCTAATATAACTTCCATATCTACCGGAAGTAATTATTTCAATTTCGCTTCATTTACAATGAACAAGATTCTGCAGGAAGCAGATGTATATGTTTCTATCCCAAAATTAAAGCAGCATTCTGCTGCCGCACTTACCTGTTCATTAAAGAACCAGATAGGCGCAGTTCCCCAAACATTATATACTATATCTAACGACATCGGCAGAAGAGGCATGCTTCATCATGCTCATAGTACCGACTCGGAATGGAATTATTTGCCTGAAACAATCTGCGATCTGCATGCAGCAAGACCCGTTCATCTTGCAGTGGTAGATGGAATTAAATGCTCTACGGGAGGCGAAGGCACATGGTGTACAAACTTTGCGCCTGTAACTAAACATGTATTAATTGCGGGCTTAGACCCTGTAGCAGCCGATAGTGTTGCGGCAAAGATAATGGGACTTAACCCTGAAGCAAAGTCAATGAATCTGCCTTTACCTTTGAAGGATGGAACGGAGAGTTCTTCTATTACCGATAACTATCTTTATTTATTAAATCAAAGAGGCGTTGGCACAAACCAGCTTACCCAAATTCAACTAGTTGGCGATGGAACTAATATGGTAACATCGGTAAAGAAAAATCCTTATGTACAGCTTCCATCTAAAATCCAGTTAAGCTCGAATTATCCGAACCCGTTTAATCCTTCAACTATGCTCGTATTTTATGTACCGGAAAGTGAATTCGTAACCTTAAAGATTTATGACATTACCGGCAGACAAATTGAAACATTGATTGAAGGAGTAGTACCGGCAGGCGAGCACAAGCTGCAGTGGAGCGCTGAAGGCTTAGCGAGCGGAGTTTACTTATGCCGGATGCAGGCTAAGGATTTTTCGGAAACGATTAAGATGATATATCAGAAATAAGACACAGATTTCACTGATTGGAAATGAATAAAAGTGAAAAAGATTCGGTCCAAAGAAAAAAGTCAGAATAATTTCCGATACTTTGGAAGAATACCGGATGACTTTAATATAAATAAGGCAATGGAAATCAGTAATAAATATAATATTCCATGAAAATATAAAATGAAAAACTTCAAGCAATATCTATTTGTGACAATTTCTTTTATAATTCTTTCCACATCATATATGTTTGCGCAAAACCCTGTAATTAGAAACCAGTTTACGGCAGATCCTTCAGCAAGGGTGTTTGATGATACTGTTTACCTTTATCCGTCTCACGATATTCTTGCGACCGAAGGGAAGGGACGCCCCGGCTGGTTTTGTATGGAAGACTATCATGTCTTTTCAACTACAAACCTAACAGACTGGACGGACCACGGAGTAATTGTCAGCCAGGATAAAGTGGATTGGGTCAATCCGAAATCATACGCCTTGTGGGCGCCCGACTGCGCTTACAAGAACGGGAAATATTATTTCTATTTCCCGGCTCCGGCAAAGAGTACAGGCTTTAGAAGAGGCTTTTCAATCGGTGTTGCTGTTTCGGATCATCCATACGGACCCTTTGTACCGCAGGCAGAGCCCATTAAAGACGTTCATGGTATTGATCCTTGCGTACTCATCGATAAAGACGGTCAGGCTTATTTAATCTGGGCTGGCGGTAAATTCTTCATCGCAAAGTTAAATCCTAACATGCTTGAGATTGAAGGTAAGCCGAAGATAATTGAGGGCATGCCGGCGAAGGGACTTATTGAAGGTCCATTCATGTTTGAGCGAAACGGGATTTATTACCTGACTTATCCGCATGTTCAGGACACGTCAGAGAGACTTGAATATGCAACAAGCGATAACCCGATGGGTCCGTTTAAAGTAAGAGGAGTTATTATGGATGCAACTCCCGACTGCTGGACAAACCAGAATTCGGTTATTAAATACAAAGGTCAATGGTATCTTTTTTATCATCATAATGATTTGTCTCCGCACTTTGACAAGGACAGATCAGTTAGAATTGACAGCATGTTCTTCAACGAAGACGGTACAATCGACAAAGTAATTCCTACTTTACGGGGCGTAGGTATAACGAATGCATCGAGCAAAATACAGATAGACAGGTACAGCTTGAAAAGTAATAAAGGTGCATCAATAGCTTTTCTTGATACCTCAAATACGTTTACGGGATGGAAGACGATACTCAATACGCCAAACGCATGGATTCAATATAACAGCGTCAATTTCAAGAACAGAAAATTAAAATCAATCACTGTAAGAGCCGTATCAAAACTTGGAGGAACTCTGCAGATACGATTAGATAAAATTAATAGTCCCGTAATAGCTACGGTAAAAATACCCAAAACGAATAGATGGAATGTAATTCATTCATCCTTATCCGGATTTGAAGCAGGAGTACATAATCTGATTGTACAATTGAAGAGCTCCGGTAAAGTTGAAATAGATTGGGTGAAATTTGAGTAAATATATTATGAATAAAAAATATCTTTCACGAATTATTTTATCTTGCTTTGTTTGGATTATACTTTTCCAGCCGCAAGCTAAAGCTCAATCAATACTTGACCCGAACGCAAAGGTTGAAGTAATAGCTACCGGAATCCAGCAGCCGGAAGGACCTGTGTGGAGCGATAGCCTCGGCTTACTGTTTTCGGACATTAAGGGGAATAAAATTT
>JAJYIL010000342.1 GCA_021790055.1 Bacteroidota bacterium | reverse complement strand
ACCGGTATCACCGGTATGGTAAATATTTTTTCCACCGGATGAAATAATTACTCCGGCAGGTTCACCTGCATATTGATTGTCCGGTGTCTTGCTGCCGTGATGAGCGATGGTAAGTTTTACCCTTCCGAAATCGAAATTGTATCCGCCGCCGATGTGCATGTTATGCGCAATAAATCCTTTTGAGATGCAGTAGTTTGCCAGCTCATCGACGCAAATGAAAGTAGAATTGCATCTCTTCGCAATCTTGAATGAGTCGCCGATATGATCGCCGTGCGCATGGGTTAAAATAATATAATCCGCTTTGACGTAATCGGATTTTACCGGGGAGGTCGGATTACCGTCTAAAAACGGATCTATTAAAATTATCTTACCGTTGTCAGTTGTAACCTGGAAAGCAGAATGAGAAAAATACCGTAGTTTCATTTCAATCTCCTATCACTTTTTTAACATTTTTAAAAAATCTTTTGATTCCCTGCTGTGATGAAATTCTAAGAGTGTCAATTTCAACTCCTCTCTCGATTTGTAATTAACATCCTCGATTCTTTTCACAACAGACTCTTTTGCGCTTGATGCATCCGCTAAATTGAGAGACTTTATGTTTGAGATAAGGATATCGGAATCTCTTATATTACCCGTAGCATCCTGTATTTTTACAATTGAGTTATAAAATATTAAAAATTTCTTTTTAACAAAACATGAGATAAATATCTCCATGTTGTAGCGCAAACGTCTCACGGCAATTCTAACTTGATGAAGATTCTCCGGCGTCTCGTTCTCCAGGTACTCTTTAATAGTAGAATTCAGGCTTTTAATTCTATTAGGGAGAACTTTCTGTGCCGCCTCTTTCATTGTAATTCCCGGGGACAGATTCTTTACCTCCCATTTCATTTTTGCCATAAGTTTATCTCATTAAAATTTTGATAAAGCCGCAGATAGCCTGAAATGATTTCATCTTGCTTTTTTCCAAGCCGTAAATGGTAGGAACACGGACAAATCCGATTTTGTAATCTTTCCTCGATGCATTTATAAGTATTTCGCTTTCTGCCTCGAAGCCGGGTGAGGACGGCAGTATATCATTAAGGATTTTTGTCCTGTAAGCTCTGAAGCCTGATTGAGTATCAATAAGCCTTTGACCGGTTTTTATACTCAGCAAAAAAGAAGTCAGCTTGTTGCTTGCAATTCTATGGAGCGGCATTGTTTTTAGGTTGCCAAGCCTGTTCCCGATTATTATATCGAAGTTCTCAATGCCTTCAATTAGCTTAAGAATAAGCTCCGGCTCATGCTGTAGGTCGGCATCTAAAGTGACGGTAATTCTAAAATTAGCTTTTATACTCTCACTGAAGCCGCGATTTAATGCGAGTCCTTTTCCTCGATTTGTAGCATTTGAAATTAAAACCAGCCTTTTAATATTTCTTATTAGATCAGCAGAACCATCAGTGGAGCCGTCATTAACAGCAATAACACAATCGACAAAATTTAATGTTCGCTCAATTACTTCAGCAATTGTACCGGCTTCATTATAAAACGGGATAACTGCACAGACACTATTTTTCTTTAACGTATTGTTCAATTACACCCCGCCATCCTTTCAACACCGGACTCTTGTACGCTTTCGACAATCTAATCCTTAAGCCCTCTTTCGACAAGCCCTTGTTTAGCTGCCCGTTTTCCGCTACTGAAATACTGCCGGTTTCTTCGGATACTATCACGCTGATAACGTCGGCTTGTTCCGAAATTCCCAACCCTGCTCTATGCCGCATACCGAGAGGCTCTCCGTTTACAGAAGTAGTTGAGGATAACGGCAATGTACACCGGGCTGCTTCAACTGTTTCCTCCTTTACTATAACTGCTCCATCGTGCAGCGGCGAGCGTGGGAAAAAAATTGTCCCGAGTAAAGGCACGCTAAGCTTGGCATTAAGAATTTCGCCGGTTTCCGAAAAGCCTCTTAAACCGGTAGACTTGATAACTATAATTAAGGCTCCATGCTGTCTTTGGGAAAGCTCGAACGCAGCTTCTGCAATAATTTGTGCGGGCTGCGCTGATTCCGATTTTACAAATAGCCTGAAGAAAGGATTCCTTGCAACAATAACAAGAAGCCGTCTAATTTCCGGCTGAAATAATATTACAAACGCTATTACCCAAATGTCTTTAACTAAATTCAACATCCAGGATAGAACCTTAAGATTTATAGCATTTACAATGAACGATAAAAAGATTATCAGCATTAACCCGATAAATACCTGCGCAGCAATGGTTCCCTTCAACAGAGTATAAAGCTTGTAGATTATAAAGGTAACAATTGCAATATCAATTATATCGGTAAACTGAACTGTTAAAAAGCCTATTTTGAAAAGCTCAATCATTAATTTTCAATTCAAATGTTCTAACAATTTAACAACATGCTTGCCGTTGGCAACGTTATGAGTTCTGATTATCCTCGCGCCGTTCTTTATAGCCAGAGCTTCTACCATCGAGGTTGCATTATCTCTTTCGTTAACCTGCAAATCCAGCGTCTTTCCTAAAAAGGATTTTCTTGATATTCCAATAAGTATAGGGTATCCTAAGCTTTTAAAATCTTCCAGTCTTCTAATCAGTTCGAAATTGTCTTCAATACGTTTTCCAAAGCCAATGCCCGGATCGATAAAAATATCTTTTATACCAAGTTTGGTAATCTTCTGAAGGCGCTCGAAAAGAAAATCATAAATTTCTCTCACCGGATCATCATAATACGGATTATTCTGCATATCCTTCGGCGTTCCTTTCATATGCATGATAACCAAAGCAGCGTTATGCTTTTTAATTACCTCACCCATTTCAGGTTCCAAATTCATAGCACTTATATCATTAATAATCTTTGCGCCTCGTGTCAAGGCTTTTTCAGCAACAACTTTCTTAGAAGTATCGACTGAAATAACTGAGTTAGGACGACTTTCAAGTATTCCATTAATAACGGGTAAAACTCTTTCCGACTCCTCATCTGCGGAAATATTTTCGGAGCCGGGTCTCGTTGATTCGCCGCCGATATCAATTATATCTGCGCCCTGGTCTATCATTTCAATGCCGTGCTTTACTGCATCGATGGTGTTGAGGTACTTGCCGCCGTCTGAAAACGAGTCGGGTGTTACATTCAAAATTCCCATAACGTAACTTTTGTTGAAGCAAAAATCTTTATCACCGATTTTATAACAACCGGAGCCGTATTCCTCGAAATGCTTAATAACATTAATTATTTTGTAACCCAGATCCTCATCGCCATTTTTCAGAATTCTTTTTGAAATTTCTTTTATGCTCCATAATGAACCTGGTATTAAAAGGTTTACCGATTTCTTATTCTTTATATCGCTCTTGTAACAGATCTCTTTTTCTTTAAGAACAACTTTCTGAATACTGTCGGCTAACACAGCAGGTACTTCGCGAATCTCTAATCCATGCAAACCAATTTGAAAAACATCGCGGTAGATATTGTAGTTGGAACTATATCTCTGAAATACATCAGCATAAGAAAGATTAATGATTTGAATTACCAATTTCTCTCCCGAAGTTAGTTAAGATTTACTGTAAATGATATAGTAAAAAATTAAGTCCTAAAATTTAGGATCAATTTGTAGTCAGCGATTCTTAATAATATTAAGAAGTTCTGTTGCCGCGGCAGTTATATTATCCGCCCTAAATATAGAAGAGCCGGAAATAAAGACATCGCATCCAGCCTCCAGTACCGGTTTTGAAGTTACATTGTCGATACCGCCGTCAACTTCAATTAAAAAGTTCGCATTTAAAGCTTTTCTTAGCTGGACTGCTTCTTTAATTTTTCTTATCGAGCCTTGGATGAATTTTTGTCCACCGAATCCCGGGTTGACCGACATAATTAATATTTGGTCCGCAGATTCGGCAATCTCTTTTAAGACATCTACAGGCGTAGAAGGATTTATTGCAACACCGGCTTTTACACCTAATTCCTTTATCCTGGTAATTGTTCTATTAAGATGAACAACTGCTTCCTGGTGAACTATAATAGAATTTGCACCTGCCTTTGCAAAATCTTCAAGATAATTGTCCGGGTTGGTTATCATCAGGTGAACATCAAGCGGCAGCTTTGTTGAGCTTCTTGCGGCTTTAACAATAAGTGGACCGAAAGTAAGATTGGGAACAAAGTGTCCATCCATTATATCGCAGTGAATCCAATCTGCGCCTGCCATTTCAACAAGACGGATTTGCTGCGCAAGATTCGAAAAGTTTGCTGCCAATATTGAAGGTGCTAGTAACGCCATTAGTTTGTCATGTTAGGATTTTGATTATTAGTATCTAAAGACTTTGTTACAAATAAATCAATCGAGTCACCCGGGTTTACCTTATTTCCCTGGCTAGGATATTGATCAAGCACGGTATTAGGGAGAAGCGATACTGATTGTTGATAATTTA
>JAJYIL010000341.1 GCA_021790055.1 Bacteroidota bacterium | reverse complement strand
TTTGAATCGGCAAAGGAAAACTGGAGAGAGAAAGTAATCTACCAGGATATAATAACGCGGAAAGAAAAGGATAGAATTGAAGAAATAATTTTCTGTTCAACATTTCTTAAAGAAGCGTTCATGCTGATATATGAGAATGATAAATTCGACTTGCAGGAAGTACACGACAAAGGAATTTACATTTCACAGCTTAGTGCGTCCCGTAAACGGCTGCTGTACCGGCTCAGTATAAATACCAAAAGTTACAAGCATTACGACCTGGTTATACTGATAATGCCGGATATAACAAGGAAGAAGGTATTAGACACAATTTATCTTACCATAAAAATCGCCCGGAACTCAACCGGGATTTCAATTCTTCCGAATCTCGGAAATTTCAGGTCAAAGAAGGGAATAATTTCCTTTGACTTTATAAATGATCTTGCCGTATGGGAGAAGATAAGGCAGCTTACATCGGCGCAGTCCTCGCTAAATAAAAAAGAATACGAGATAGAATGGGAGATACTGTTCCGCAGAGGCATATCCGCTTTCTTTACTGTTCTGAAGAACAGCGACAATAAAGTAATCCCCGGAAATATTTCACCGGCTAATGTTGTTGTTCCGGAGCCTTACTTTAAGGAAGGAACAAAGGTAATCTCAATTGCAGGCTGGAAGGTATTTATAAATCCTTTAGACTTAATTTACCCGGTTATAAATAATTTCTTCACACAAACTTCATCGCACTATCCCTGGTGCCGAGAGCATCTTAAAATCGAATGGATCTTTGACGCATGTATTGAAGCGCTCGGGCTTGATGAGGGCAACCGGTTCTTGCTTCTTCTAAAAAATGATTTGGATGATTACCCGGAAATTTCATCAATGTACGATATCAAAGTTAAGCTTAACTATTATCTTGAAAAGATTAAGTCCGAGCCGTTTGTTGATTCGTATATAAAAAGCGCTGTTAAGAATTACACCGACTGGATCGAGGAGAATCCCCGTTCTACTAAAAGGGCAAAATCAGATTTCACCCGGAACTTGTATTCAATGTACCGGATGGAAAATTATCCGGAGATAATAAGATATATATTTTACAGCCGCACTTATTTTTCGGATTTTCCCGACGAAGTAGCTTCGCTTTTTAAGAAATTAATTGAATCTCTATTCAAGTTCCCGAAACTTTCACCGGTAAAAAGGATTGAGCTTGTCGAGCTTCAAGAACTGCTAACCGACAAGGTTGATAAAGAAGTGCTTAATAGGCTCGTATTTCCAAAACTTGCGAATACAAACTCTAAATTAGAAGTAACTGCGGATGCGGATTCAGGAAGCGATGTTCTGCTTAAGACTAAGGTAAAGGATGAGTTTGGAAGAAATTATTCAATACGAAAGCCGATCTCGCCTGCAGAAATAGGAGCCTTGCACAGGCTATTCATACTTGATAATTACCCTGTAAAGATAAATACAGAGCTTAGGTACCTGCTTATCACGGATGAAGAAGAAGAAACTACAATCGGGGGAATCTGCTACAGGCTTCTCTTCCCCAGGATTGCAAATATCGAAGGCATTGAAATATCGAAGTCATTCAGAGGTCGCGGCTTGGCTGCCAAACTAATCGAAGACTTCTGCAAAAGATTAAGCGCAGACGGGATAAAAACCATTACAACGCACTTCTATCTTAAATCATTCTTTGAGAGATTTAATTTTACGATGGATAAAAGATACGGCGGATTAGTAAGATTTCTGAAGTAAAAGCTTTGTCGTCAAATTCGAAACAAGATAGGAAGAATATTGCAGAGGGCAAAGCGTAAAGAGCAAAGTGGCATGTACTAAGTGCGTTTTGAGCTATTCAGAAGTTAGAGCCTATGGTTGCAGCAAGTCAGGTTTATGTGTAAAAGGAAAAAACGAAAAGATAAAAAATCGAATTAACTGGGTGAGGGAAATTTAGGAGCGAGCTCTAAAATAAAAACGGGCGGAAGAGATTCACGCCCGTCTTTACCGATTAGAAGATAATTCAATTAAACATCATAGTATAAGTTGAATTCAAACGGATGCGGCTGGAGCGCCATCGGCTTGATTTCCTTATCAGTTTTGTAAGTAATCCAGGTTTCAATAACGTCTTCAGTAAACACATCGCCCTTCAATAAGTATTCATGATCTTCGGAAAGAGCTTTTAAAGCTTCTCCAAGGCTTCCCGGTGTTGACGGTACATCCTTCAACTCTTCCGGTGACATATCATAAATATCCTTATCAAGAGGATCGCCCGGATCGATGCGGTTAATTACACCGTCCAATCCAGCCATTAATATTGCTGAGAATGCCAGGTAAGGATTGCTTGAGCCGTCCGGGCATCTAAACTCAACACGCTTTGCTTTGGGGCTTGAAGAGTACATCGGTATTCGGCAAGATGCGCTTCTGTTTCTCTGCGAATAAGCAAGATTAACAGGAGCTTCGAATCCCGGAACTAATCTCTTATAAGAATTTGTTGTAGGATTAGTGAAAGCAAGAAGAGATGGAGCGTGCTTCAATAATCCGCCGATATAATAAAGAGCCATCTCACTCAATCCCGCGTAGCCGGAACCTGCAAAAAGGGGCTTGCCTTTTTTCCATAAGCTTGTATGAACATGCATTCCGCTTCCGTTATCGCCAAAGATAGGCTTAGGCATATAGGTAACAGTTTTATTATGCTTCTTAGCGGTATTCTTTACAATATATTTAAACATTAAAAGCTGGTCGGCAGCTCTAACCAGGGGCTCGAATCTTAAATCTATTTCGCATTGACCGCCGCTTGCAACCTCGTGATGCTGGGCTTCAACATCAATGCCGCTGTTTATAAGATTTACTACCATTTCATTTCTTAAATCCATCAGAGCATCGGTAGGAGGAACCGGGAAGTAACCTTCTTTATAACGCGGCTTGTAGCCGAGGTTCGGATTTTCATCACGACCGCTGTTCCATTTGCCTTCAACAGAATCGACTACGTAAAAGCTTCCGTTTGGCTTCGAGTCGAATCTTACGTCGTCAAAAATAAAAAACTCTGCTTCCGGTCCAAAATAAACCGTATCGGCTATACCGGTAGATATAAGATATTTGGAAGCCTTTTGCGCGATGTTCCTTGGGCATCTTGAATACTGCTCTTTGGTAGCCGGTTCATAAACATCGCAAATTAAACTTAGCGTAGGTATTTCAACAAACGGATCAAGGAACAATGTTCCCGGATCGGGAATAATCAACATGTCACTTTCGTTAATTGCCTTCCATCCTCTTATTGAAGAGCCGTCAAAGCCGAATCCGTCTTCAAATGAATCTTCTTTTAATTGCGACACGGGCACAGTAAAGTGCTGCCATTGACCGGGGAAATCCATAAATTTTAGATCGATAAACTTAATTCCATTTTCTTTTATGAAACTAAAGACATTATCAACAGGTGAGTTAGCTTTTGCCATATTTTATCCTTCTGAATAATTAATGAATAATAATTAAATCTCTATTTCCGTTGTTTCTTTTATAGTTGAAAGGACAAAGGTTGTCTTAGTAGACGATACGCCTTGCCAGGATTGAATTTCTCCAAGCAGCCTTTCAAGCGCTTCTGTGTTCTTAACAATTGCCTTTAATAAATGAGAGCCTTCTCCTAAAACAGAATGGCATTCAATTATCTGAGGAACCTTTTCTACTTTGGAAGAAAACGCCTTATAAAACTTGGACGACTCCATTGTAACAAGCACATAAGCCATAATATCGTAACCGAATGATTTCCGGTTAAGCTTTGTGAAATATCCTTCTATGATTCCATGTTCTTCAAGCTTATGGAGCCTTTCACTTACGGAGGGAATTGATAAGCCGATCGATTCGGCAATTACATTTCGCTTGGTTCTGCCGTTCTTCTGCAGAATATTCAATATTTTAATATCTAAGTCGTCTAACATAAGTTCCCTAATTTATTTAGGATTTTATAAAATTCTTTTGACAAATATAAGGTAGGATGGCAAGGAATGCAAATAGATAGTACTTAAGTTTAAAAAATTTAAGCTTCAGTTAAGAATTATTTCCCAGGGATTAAGAAAATAAATGATGATAAGCCGCATGAACAATCTCTGCAGAAGCAGCAGTGAGATAGTGCGGAAGTCAGAGGTTAGAACTATGATCTATCGGGAGTGATGTCTTTTGCGTTCAGGATTTTGTAAGCTTATGTAGTAGGTCATTTCAATCCTGTTTAATTTATAAGCAAAGCTTACTTCTACAGTAAAAGATGGATTCCATCGAAAAAAATGGGAAAATTGCAAAAAGGGAACAATTAAAAAAGGAGATAATTTATGAAAACTGCGAAAGAGAGCTAATTTCTGAATCTATCATATTAGTCTGCTACAAAATGTAGCAATATTTCTAAAATTACCTGTAGGCAACGGAAATAATTACCGAAATTATAAATCCAAGCTTTGAAAAT
>JAJYIL010000340.1 GCA_021790055.1 Bacteroidota bacterium | reverse complement strand
ATAGTCTGAGATGAATTTAGGCTCTATAAATTTCATAGCCTGCTTCACCAATTTTCCGGAAATAATTTTTCCTTCAAAAATATTTTCTGCCTTGCTGAATCTTTTGTACCTGGTTTTAACACCGGTGATTATCAATCTTGCCTCGATAATTAAATCTACATTCATTTTAAAAACTGCAGCAATATTGAAAAGCGGATATTCAAATTTCAACACAGAAAATCTCTTTACACGCCAAATAATATTTTCATCTTCTTGAGCAATTACTTCTTTTATCAGGTGCTTTGTCTTTATCATCCCGCCGTTAATGTAATCTTCAATTGAAATTATTTTAGTCTTGCCATCGTGTATTTCTAATTTTGCGTCTAAGGCGATAAGAGGTGCAAACAGGTTACTCCACAAAGGAAAATCTTTAATAGAACCTCCAATGGTAATTCTGTTTCTTAGCGGCGTTGAAGCTGCTTCAGATAGGGCTGCGCCAAGCATTGGCAGACAATTGTTTTCCTTGCAAAATTTTACTACTTCACCAAATGTAACAGCACTACCGATATGGACTAAATTATTTTTACGTTTTAAATAATTAAGCTTCAATTTACCGACATCAACCAGACCGGTAATGCTTCGGGATTGAGTCTTAAGAATTCTCGTTCCTCCGGCATGAAGAATAACTCCAGGCTGATTAATTAGCTGTACAGCTTTTTCTATGCTGGCAGGAAAGTACCATTTTAAATTTTCATTAAACATAAAATTCTCTTACATAATTTTTATTTTGCTAAGAGCCTTTTTGCAATTTCATTTCCTTTGGTAATAATTAAGTTCTCGTCTTCACCGGTAAGTTTTCCTTTTTCAACCACGAGTTTCCCGTTTACAATTGTATATTCAGTTTGGTGGCTGATTCCTGAAAAAAGTAAAGCAGCTAAGGGATCGGAAAGGCTGCCGGTGTATTCCAATTTGTTAAGATTAAAGATAGCAATGTCGGCAAGCCAACCTTCTTTTATTTTACCAAGTTTTTCGTAATTCAAAATTCGGGCTCCGTTTTCTATTCCTAACTTAAATGCCTCGTTGACAGTTAATCCATCAGAGCCGTTTTTTACGCGTTGAAGTAGGAGTGCATTCCTAAGCTCTCCAAGCATGTCGGAAGTGTCATTTGATGCTGAGCCGTCGACGCCAATACCGACATTTATTCCCCGATCAATCATTTCTCTAACTCTTGCAATACCAGAACCCAACCTCATATTTGAAGAAGGACAGTGAACGATTGAAGACTTAGTTTCATTTAATATTTTAAGCTCATCATCATTGAAGAAAATTCCATGAGCGAAGAAAACGTCTTCGCCGACAAAGTTAACCTCTTCCATAAGCGCCAAAGGACTTTTCCCGAAGTTCTGCATGCAATATTCATCTTCGTCCCTTGTTTCGGCAAGATGAGTATGCAGACGAACATTAAATCTTCGGGCAAGCGCAGCGGTTTCTAACAGGTTTTCTTTTGTAACGGAGAAGGGAGAACACGGCGCTAAAACTATTCTCTTCATAGAATCTTCGGACGGGTTGTGAAATTTTTCAATTACACGCAAACTATCTTCCAGAATTTCATGTTCAGACTGAACAACGGAATCCGGAGGAAGTCCCCCGTTCTTTTTACTTAATGACATCGAGCCGCGCGATGGAGAGAAGCGTATCCCAAGCTTTTCCGCTGCATTGAACTGGATACTCATCAAATCTCCAATAAAGTTATGCGGATATAGATAATGATGGTTGGTTGTTAATGTACAACCGGTTTTTAATAATTCACCAATTGCAATAAGAGAAGAATAGTATACCGCCTCTTCATTTATATTTTTCCAAATCTCATAAAGATAAACAAGCCAATCGAACAGCTTTGCATTTTGTACTGCCGGGAGATTACGTGTTAAGGTTTGGAAAAAATGATGATGTGTATTTATCAAACCTGGAATAACTATACAGCCTGTGCAATCCAATGTTCTACATTCCTCAAGTCCCGTTTTAATCTTATTTCCAATGTTTGAAATTTTATTTCCATCAATTAAAATATCAATCTCGGAATATGTTTTGTCATCATCAAAAGAGGCAACAAAAGAGCAGTTTTTTAATAGCAGCATGGGAGCCCCACTTCTGTATAAATATTTGGTAAAACAAATTTATTTAAATTCTTAAATAGAATTTAGGAGATTTTTTGCTTATCGGCAATAACTTTATTGAATTATTTAAAATAAAAAAGCCCAATGATCGGGCGACCATCGGGACTTAGTTCTTGTAATTCAAAAGGCAGGGGAGAACCTTTTGAAAGAACCGAAGTAAACATAAGCTTTAAAGAAAAATCGCGCAAGTGCTTTTCTAAAATAAAATTTTTTTTGTGATATGAACAACAGAATGCTCTGCATTAATTTTTTTTGTAGTCAATTATCTCGAAGTATCTAATTCCTTTAAGATAATTCCAACATTAAATTTGATAAGAATAATTTTGATTAAACACGTATTTCTAAAAGGAACTTTGTATATAAAATTTTTATCTTAACACAGTAAAAATTTGAGCTCACGAGGAACTAATGTTTTTAGACCCTGGTAGGCAAAAGCCTCAAATAGAATACCCATGTGAGTGGGCATATAAGGTTATCGGTTCAGATGTAAACAGGATTTTAATTGCAATAGAACATGCAGCAATGGGATTGGCTTACGAGGTCACACCTTCAAATGTCAGCAGTAACGGAAAATATTTCAGCCTTAACTTTAAGCTCGAAGTTCCTAATGAAGCCGTTAGAACTTGATTTACGAAAAGTTGGAAGAAAGCCCTGACATAAAATTCGTTTTATAAGGAAAAGTTAAAAAGCCTGCTTTCTGTGAATGATAAATACAATTTTAAATCGAAAGTATTTTGATGTAATAGTTATTGGTGCAGGACCAGCAGGTGCTTCTGCAGCATTCTTTCTTGCCTCTAAAGGGGTGAAGGTATTAATACTGGAGAAAAAGAAATTTCCCAGACATAAAATCTGCGGCGGGGGCGTCGTAAGCAGAATAAAAAAAATTTTACCGTTCTCTTTTGAAAATGCAGTAGAGAAAGAGTTTTATACTGTCGATATCTTTGATCAATCTGCGCGGTTACATTTTAAAACAACCCGCAGTGAGCCTATAATAATGATGAGCATGAGGAGCGACCTCGATTTGTTTTTACTATCAAAGGCACTTGAAGCCGGGGCAGTTATAAAATTAGAGTATGAGGCAAAGGAAATAGTGCAGTCTGATGAAAGAATTGAAATCTCTTCTAACCGTGGAAATTTCTCAGGCGAATTCTTAATTGCCGCGGACGGTGCAACGGGAATTTCCTCTAAGTTTTTAGGATTAAAGGATAATATAATACGTCTGCCGGCAATTGAAGCCGAAGTTGAAATTGACGGAGAAAATTATTCAAAGCTATTCGAAAGTCCGCGGTTTGACTTCGGTATCATAGATAAAGGATACGCGTGGGTATTTCCTAAAAGGGATCACCTGTCAATCGGCGTTGCATTGATGAAGAAGGATAAGGTTAATTTAAATGAAGCGTATAGGAAATATTTGTCCCTTCTGGGATTGACTAAAATAATTCATTCCGAAAAATCAGGCTACACCATTCCAATGCTAAGGCAAACAAAAAATTTCGGATTCGGAAGACTGCTGTTAACGGGAGACGCAGCCGGTTTAGCCGACCCAGTTACCGCAGAAGGGATAAGCGGTTCGGTATTCAGCGGTTATCTTGCTGCTAAAGCGATTATTGAAAAAAGATTTGATGTAAGATTCGTCAGGGACTTTTATAACTTGATTATTCATGAAAACATAATTAAAGAAAATAGATATGCCCGTATCATCTCAAATTTGATTTATTCCAGCCCGCAGGTAAGAGCAATTATTTTCAAATTATACGGACAAAGACTAAGCGAAATAATTACAGACATTTTTACCGGTGAAAAGAAATACAGCAGCTTGATGACTGATCCAACTAATTATTATAAGCTATTGAAATATATGCTTGAGGATAAGAACAAAAGGGTCTGTAATCCGTTTTAAAGCTGCGGTTGTAATAATTTTTGTTGCAGAACTTATAATTAATAATTAGGTTTATAATTGTATTTTACAGAAAAATCTGATAGGCAAATCGGGCGATGGATTTTAGCGGAAATATTTTAACGAGCGAACTAAATAAATTATTCAAAAAGACAGATTTCACAATGGAGAAACTGTATGGCATCCTGGTTTCTCTACTCTTCATGTTGTCACTTTTCTTTATAAGCAATTTCAATTATCTTCTTTTCCATAGTATCGCAGAAGGCTTTAGTATAATTATTGCTTGCGGTATTTTTATCGTCGTTTGGAATTCCCGCAAGTATATTGAAAATAATTTTTTTATTGTAATAGGTATTGCTTTAATTTTTGTTTC
>JAJYIL010000339.1 GCA_021790055.1 Bacteroidota bacterium | reverse complement strand
TTGAATACGATTTGCGTTACGATTTCTGGAACCATATTCAACGGCTTCCGCTAAGATATTTCCAGAATAACTCTACCGGGAATATAATGGCACATGCCACAAACGACATAAATGCGGTCAGATCGTTCCTTGGTCCATCTGTAATGTATTCGGTGGATACTGCTGTCACGCTTATTATGGTGCTGTCTATAATGTTTTCATTAAATATCAGCCTCACAATTTATTGCCTGCTTCCTCTTCCGTTCTTATCCGTACTTGTTTATAAAGTCGGAAAGAAGATTCATGAAAAATTTACAACTATCCAGGAAAAATTTTCTGAAATAACAACCAAGGCACAGGAAAATTATTCCGGTATAAGAGTAATAAAATCATACGTCCGTGAAGATAACGAGATTAAACAGTTTACAAAGCTCGGCTTGGATTATCTAAATAGAAATATGAGCATGGTTAGATACCAGGCAATGCTTCAACCGACTCTTTTTCTCTTAACGGGGTTGTCAATAATAATTGTCATCTGGGTTGGCGGCGTCAAAGTAATAAACGGAACTACAAACCTTGGCGACGTTGCGGCTTTTATAATTTACCTTGGAATTCTTATCTGGCCGATGATAGCATTCGGCTGGGTTACCAACATGGTTCAGCAGGCTGAAGCGAGCATGAAGAGGCTGAATAAAATCTTCGGCGAGCCTTACGAGATTGATGATTCCGCTGTTACTAATTATTCAATAAATGAGATTAAAGGTAAGATTGAATTCAAGAATGTTTCCTTTAGGTACAATGAAAGCCATCCTTATGTTTTAAAAAATATAAATCTTACGATCCCGGAAGGCTCTACTATTGCTATAATGGGATACACAGGCGAAGGTAAGACAACAATGATAAACCTGATCCCAAGATTATACGACTGTACCGAAGGTGAAATACTTATAGACGGAAAGAACGTAAAGACGATTCCGCTTAAAGCTATACGTACTAATATTGGATTGGTACAGCAGGAATCATTTTTGTTTTCAGATAATATTTACAACAACATCTCTTACGGCTTAAGAGAAGTTGATAAAGAGAGAGTGGTTGAGGTTTCTAAAATTGCGGCATTTGAAAAGGATGTCGAATCGTTTCCAAACGGCTTTGAGACCATTATCGGCGAGAGAGGAATTACAATGTCGGGCGGTCAAAAGCAGCGCGCATGCCTTGCCCGTGCGCTTGCAATCGATCCTAAGATTCTAATTCTTGATGATTCATTCTCTGCTGTTGATACAAGCACCGAAGAAGAGATTCTAAAAGGTTTAAAAAAGTTTATGAATGACAGAACAAGCATCATCATCAGCCACAGGATTTCAACCGTAAGAGATGCAGATAAAATAATAGTTCTTTCGGAAGGCAGGATAGCCGAGGAAGGAACTCACGATGAGCTGGTTTCATACGGCGGTATTTATGCAGACCTGCATTACAAGCAGCTTCTTGAAAAAGAACTGGAGGAACTAAACTAAGAGGAATATGAGCAATACAATCATAACCTTCTTCGAAACCACGCCCAAAGAAAAGAAATACCTGAAAAGTAAATTCGATAAATGCTTTGAGCTTAGGTTTTATCCGGACATACTCGATTCGAGAAATTCCGGGCTTATAAAAGATGCGGATGTCGTGTCTCCGTTTATTTATTCTAATCTTACTCAAGATGTTTTGTCCAATGCTAAACAATTAAAGTTAATTGCCACACGAAGCACAGGGTTTAATCATATTGATATTCAAACTGCAAAAGCAAAGAGCATTTCAGTTGCCAACGTTCCGTTTTATGGGGAGAATACTGTTGCAGAGCATACTTTCGCCTTAATTCTCGCTTTATCAAGAAATCTTCATCGCGCTTACGTCAGAACCATAAGCAACAACTTTACTCTTGAAGGTCTGCAAGGATTTGACCTTAAAGGAAAAACCATAGGCATAATCGGCGGCGGCAACATCGGCGTTCATGTAATTAAGATTGCCAAAGGATTCGGCATGAAGGTGCTGGTTTTTGATGTAAAGCCGAACCACATGCTTACGGAGCTGCTTGATTTCAAGTATGCTTCCCTGGATGAATTGCTTGAGAACTCCGACATAATTACTTTGCATTGTCCTTACAATCAGCATACGCACCATTTAATCAATATGGAAAATATATCTAAGATAAAAAAAGGCGCGCTATTTATTAATACAGCGCGGAACGGAATTATTGAACCGAAAGCGTTGTACTTTGCCATAGAGAACGGTACCTTCGGCGGCGCCGGTCTTGATGTTTTCGAAGGCGAGGAATTGCTTAAAGAAGAAAACCAGATGCTGACAAAGAACGTTTCAGTCGAACATCTCGAAGCTATATTAAAAAGAAATATATTGTTAAGGAATGAGAAGGTCATTATTACTCCGCACATGGCTTTTGATTCAATCGAAGCCGTTGAGAGAATAATGGATACAACGGTTGAAAATATTAAAGCATTTTTTGACGCGAAAAGTTATCATAAGGTGATATAGGAAACTATGGCTAACGATTATAAAAGCGAAGACGAAGTATTAGGCAAAGCGTACGATGCCAGGCTGATGAAGCGGCTTCTTCAATACATTAAGCCCTATAGGAAGTATGTTTTATTTGCCATCATATTGAATGTGGTCGTTGCAGGTCTCGGCCCGCTCCGTCCGTACTTAACGAAGGTTGCAATAGATAAATATATCGCTCATTCCGATTACAAAGGCTTGTTCGTTATCGTGTTGATTTTATTCGGCACTCTTTTGTTACAGGCGGTCATTCAATACTTCCTTACATTTTATACTCAGTACATCGGGCAAAAGACTATATACGATTTACGAATACAAATCTTCTCACACACGCAAAAGCTTGCATTAAGATTTTTCGATAAAACACCTATTGGAAGAATGGTAACACGCGTAACCAACGATGTCGAATCGTTAAATGACTTATTCTCATCCGGCATTGTTATGGTATTCAGTGATGTCTTCATCATCTTCTGGATACTCGTATTTATGTTCGCAATGGATTTTAAGCTTTCGTTGGTTACCTTATCCGTTCTACCGGTTCTTATTTACGGAACTTTTTTGTTTAGAAGAAAAGTACGGGAAAGCTACCGCGATGTAAGACTTCACCTGGCAAGATTAAATGCTTACATGCAGGAACATGTTACAGGCATGAACATTGTGCAGATTTTCCATAAACAAAAAGAAGAGCTTAAAAAGTTTGCAAGCATTAACGACGATTACCGTGTAGCCAATATACATGGAATTTTTTATTATGCCTTATTTTATCCGAGCGTTGAACTATTGAGCTCGGTTGCCGCAGGATTGATTATTTGGTACGGCGGCGGAGAAATTATCCGCAGTAATCTTACAATCGGCGTCTTGTTTGCATTCCTTCAGTACACCGAAATGTTCTTTAGACCGATCAGGGATCTTTCTGAGAAATATAACATCATGCAGACGGCAATGGCTTCATCGGAAAGAATATTCAAGCTGCTTGATAATAAGACTTTTGTTAACAATCCGGAACTGCCGGTAAAAGCTGGTGATGTGAAAGGCTCAATTGAATTTAAGAATGTTTGGTTTGCCTACAATGATGAAGAGTATGTTCTGAAGAACGTTTCATTTAAGATAAATCCCGGCGAGACTGTGGCAATCGTCGGGCATACAGGTGCAGGCAAGACAAGCTTGATCAGCATTCTCTCCCGGTTTTATGACATAAGTAAAGGCTCAATTCTTCTTGACGGCATAGATATCAGCACAATGGACAAGAGAGACTTAAGAAAATATATCTCGATTGTTCTTCAGGATGTTTTCCTATTCTCTGGTACAATCCGTTCAAATATCAGTATGGATAATGATGAAATGCCGCTGGAGAGGATTATTGAAGCATCGAAGATAGTAGGCGCCGACAGATTTATTGAGCAACTTCCGGGTAAATATAATGAAGCCGTTAAAGAACGCGGCGCTACTTTAAGCGTCGGTCAGAAGCAGCTTATCTCCTTTGCGCGTGCGCTTGCATTCGATCCAAAAATTTTAATTCTTGATGAAGCCACCTCAAGTGTGGATACCGAAACAGAAATCTTGATTCAGAAAGCAATAGAAAAGCTTCTCATCGGGCGGACTGCAATTGTAATTGCTCACCGGCTTTCAACAATTCAAAATGCCGATAAAATAATCGTGATGCACAAAGGCGAAGTTAGAGAAATAGGCAATCATCAGGAACTGCTTGCTAAGCGGGGAATCTATTACAAACTCTATCAGCTTCAATATAAAGATCAGGAAATAGTCAAAGCAAGCTGATGTTCGACAACGCCTGCCCATCGAAGCTTTTACGAAGATGGAGATTCCGGATACTCGGTTTTGGATAACAGCAGGTTGTGGTCTGTCAAGCGTCCAGTATCGAGATTCATCTCAATCCAAGCT
>JAJYIL010000338.1 GCA_021790055.1 Bacteroidota bacterium | reverse complement strand
AGTACGGGAACTCCAAGTTTGGCATTCTTTAGTATTTCTTTTACCTTCTGTTCATTCAGTTTCGAAGACAATATTTGTTCTCCTTTAGCTTGTCGGTTTCTGATGAGCTTATCTTTATTATTATTTGCCATAGTGCCTATTTGCAAGTGAAGTATATTCACACAGTAGGGATTATCGCATTCATGTCTAATACAATATCCTTCTGGAATCTTTCAATGGAAAAATTCATAAACCACGCGGTGTATCCCCGTATTCTTTTCCCGCCATTTAATTCTGGCATAACCATCTTTATCATGAGTATGTGATGTGCAAATCATACAGTCATTGTCTTCGACATAACCACGGATTTGCCCATTCTTAGTTTTAAATTCTATAGGGAATAATACCTCAAAGAAATTATTCGTCATATAAGACCTTCTTGTTTGAGAAAAATATTTTATTTACGAAGGTCAATTAGTAATGCGGTATTAGTGTAATCAATCGAATTATTGTCCTGATTGATTTACCTATGTCTTTTTTTTATTAAAAATATGGTCGGGGAAAAATGGATAGAAAGAAATTTGAATCCGGATTTCATTATTTAATTAAGTCCACAAATACTCGAATACCCCGTTCTAAGTAAAATAAGATACAATAGTTTATCCAAAATATGCTTAATAAGACAACAGTAAGATTGATCCAACCATTTCCATAGTAATATTTTTTATCATTTGACGATTTTTATTGTTGATCTGACGTTTACACCGGTACACTTTTGTAACTGAAATCTAAATCTTAAAGAAAGGAGCGTTATGGATTTCATTACAGTACCTCAGGCAGCAGAACTGCTTAACTATACCAGGCAGTATACCTGGTCATTAATTAAAGCCGGGAAGCTTAAATCGAGGAAGGTCGGGAAAAATTTTATCCTGACTGAAGCAGAAGTGCATAGGTTCAAAAAACTTAAAATTAAAAGAAAAGAGGTTAAATGATACGGATTAAAAAAAGGAGCGGCTTCTTAGTGAATCCGCTGATGTTATTGATAACCGTGATATTTTATTTGGTTATCAAACTATTAATGGTTAGCAACATGCTTTTCCATAGAATGTTTCTTATTCTTAAATCATCAATAATTAATAAAACTTTTTAATACTTAATTAAACAATTTCAGGAAAACAATATCAAAATGAACGAACAGACTAATAATGATTTGTCATCATTAAAAGACTCATTAAAGGATAAGGATCTTTTTAATAATGAAAATGATACAGTAACATATGAAGAAATCAGTACGCTGGATTCCAATACTAATGAAAGATATCTGTTGGATTTGTCCGGTGAAGGATTAGGATATTACCTAATCAAAGGCGGGGTACAGATTTCTAATTTTTATATTCAACTACAAAAATGGGTAAAGACTTTCCGGGACGGAGAGCCGTTATCATATTATGAAGGAGATATATTTTTTAGTGATGGCACCTCCATGCACATAGATCGAATGACTGCTTCAACACTCGAAGATCCATCAGGGTTCAGGAAATATGTAGGCAACCTATGCGGAACGAAAGCTCTTATTAAAGGCGCCCCCAACGACGTAGTCAAAGCAATCAAGTCCTTTAATAAAGATGTTGAGAAGTTTGAAGAGCACGAATTCGGTTATAACGATACACTCGATTCGTATTACACTGAAGATCTGGTAATCCGGGCGGAGGAGGTTATTCCAGTCAAAACCCCGATTAAATACAATGACCAGTGGGGAAATAATAAATTAGGTTTTAAGTATTCTTCTAGAGAAGAAGCTGATGAAGTTAAACAATTTATTATTGAAAAACTGTTGCCCTGGGAAGATCCTAAAGTCATATTAAATGCAATTGCATTTACTTTCTTTCCTCTAATATATCCTTTCCTAAAAGATAAAAATCCTAATAAGTTTTATCTAATGCTTAAGGGCCCATCAGGAGCAGGTAAGAGCCAAATGTCGAAATGGTTTCAGAACTTCTACGGCAATTTCCTTAGTTTGTTTGCATGGACATCAACTGAAACTGCAGTAAATGTTACTGGTTGTGCATTTAAAGATGCTATCTTTGCTGTAGATGACTTAAAGGTTCAGAATTTCCGGACGGATAAGGATGCAAAGAAAGTCATGATGACACTACAGAATTACAGTGACGGCACAGCAAAAAACCGTAGTAATACTGTTCTTACGCTTAGAGACCTAAAGGTCATTAAGGGACATTTATTAATCAGCGCTGAGGATTTAGTTGTTTCTGAATCGAGCACAATCGCGCGAGGAGTAATCATTGATGTAAATTCAAAACAGGTGAGACCCAAAGAATTATGGGAGATTAATGAAGCCTCCAAATCCTTTTCTACTATAATACCTTATTTTATCCAGTTCATGTTAAAGAATTATAATGAGGAACGTGTTAGTCTGATCTTCGAAGAATCACACATGTTAATTTCATCTCATCCGTGGATTAACGATCCTAATATTTCACCGGATAATCTGCCAAGAATAATAAACAACTTTGCAGCATTAAGAACCTCCTGGAAGATAATGAGTGAATTTTTGTTTAATGAACAATCTGAGTTTGACAGACTCGATTATCAGGATACATTTGATAAAAATCTTATTACTCTTCTACTCGATAATATTGAACGTATCAGTTCATATAAGCCTGATGTTATTTTCGAAAAGACCCTTTGGGAGATGATCGAAAACGGGACGTTTTCTTTAAGAAGGGTATTAAATAACACCGAGCTTGAAACGCCACGTTATGATGACAGAGGAAAAGTGGTTGGCTATTACACACAAGATAACCACAATGAGATTAACCTTGTTATTCAACTATCAACTGCGCTGAGAGAAATGAAGAAAACGATAGAAAATTTCGCAACTTCAGAAGATACTCTCAGAGCAAAGCTGCTGCGTGAGAAGAAAATTAAAGTTAATCCCAGCAAGAAAGTCTCTCTTAACAGCAGGAAGATCACCGGTGTTCAATGGATCGGTGAGTTTCCCCAAAGTATATTTGGAATTAAGGAAGCTGAGGATCCGGTTGAACAGGCAAAGATTATCCTTGCGGTCAGTGTCCAGGAAGAAGAGGATGTTCTATTTTAGTTCTGTCCCAGTAGCTTAAAGTTCAAGGAAATAATGCAGGCAGTTCCAGCAATACGGAACTGCCTTTTTATTTTCAGGTAACCGAACCTATCAAATTTATCAGTTCTTGTATTTATAGTTCCTTGGGTTCCCTGAGTTCCATGTTTTGGAACTACATACGGAAGCTTAGTCCTTCGGAACCAACACCTAATTGAAATCTCAGTCGCCGGAAAAAGACCGTCTATGTGTACTTCCCAAACGTGGAACTGACGGAACTCTTGGAACTCTATTATTATTATATGCTATTATATATTTATTACTAATTTTATTAATATATTATTAATAATAAAAGTAATATTTTATCTTGTTTACCGTCAGGTAAACAAGATAAAAGCCATGGTAAGTTCATATCCCGAGCACAGAGATACCAACTTTACCTCGGCGATCTTAACAAGTAATTATTCTAAGAAGCCAGGTAGTGAATAGACCTGGCAGCGCCATCAGCTTACCAATGCTGATGGCACGGGTATATAAACCCCGGGTATTGGGTTTACTAAAAACCTTGGATTGGTTTTACATCCCGGAATGATGTTAATCCCCGCCTTTCTCAGCACCGGAGAATTCTACGGAAAGAAAGGGAAATGCGGTCGAGGAGTTTCCCTTTAACTTAAAGATATCTGCCTGAAGGATTGGTAGAAAGTAAGCTGAGGAATTATTTATTTCGCAGCTCCCCGCCCGCCTACATATTTGTTTTCTTCTTCTTCACGATTTTCATGTAAACATATAAATATGTTATGGCATTTGTGAAGAAACGCCGACATCTCCATCGAAAACCAACCTTGGGATCAAGCTTCGTCCAGTTCCAGTGATAATAATCCATAGTCCAAAATAATGAAAATCTTCACAAAAGATACAATAGTGAGAAGGGCGATTTACTTGAGAAAGGCAATACTCCAGATAGTTGAATTCTTTAAAGGAAAAAACCAAACCGTGCAAAATATCCCTTTCCAGATTTCTTTACTTGATGTTAATTATATCAGACAAAGCTGATCATATGTTTTCTCACTGACTCCAGGTAGTTTTAAAAATAAAAAGTAGACAGTGTAAGATTTGTTGTATACATTGTCTACCTGGAGACAGTGTCTGTAGACATTGTCTACATAGTCTACATTGACTCACAAAAGACAATAGAAATTTAAAAGCGCAGTATATTCTCATTTACGCTAAACATTTGGAGAAGGGACTAAGATTTTTAAATGCTGACAAGTTAGTGATGTTAACCATCTTTAAATAAAATATATTAAGCGCAATTATGGCTGAATACTAAATTCATCGGAGAGAAGAATATTGAAAAATTCTAAATGTC
>JAJYIL010000337.1 GCA_021790055.1 Bacteroidota bacterium | reverse complement strand
AACTGCTGACAACATTAGATAATTATCCAATGGTATTACAAGGCGGAATAATTTTCAGAGGCAACATCTCTGTAACGAACGGAAGATTTTCAACAAGCTTTACGGTACCGAAAGACATATCTTATGAAGATAAGAACGGCAAGGTGCTGATGTATTTTTACAACAATAATAATGACGGCTTAGGTTATACAACAAACATAATAGTTGGAGGAACAGATTCAAGTGTAGTTCCAAATCCGGTAGGACCTGATATAAAGATATATTTTGACGACACTACATCGTCGAATGCGTACCTTGTAAACCCGAACTCTGATTTGATAATAAAGCTAAATGATCCGAACGGAATAAATGCAACGGGAACGGGAATAGGTCATAAGCTTGAAGGGATACTCAACGGTCAGGAAAACAATCCTATAGACTTTACAAATTATTTTACAGGTGATTTGAATTCAGGAGGAACGTCGGGAGTAATAAACTACAGGTTTAATAACTTAACGCCGGGAGAATACACGCTGAAGGTAATAGCGTGGGATGTGTTTGATAATTACTCAAACAAGACTGTCAACTTCACGGTAGTAGGGGGCAATGGATTGGTAATCCAGGACATCTATAATTATCCTGATCCGTTTGCGGGTAACACAACATTTACATTCCAGCAGAACCTGGATGAGCCGCTAAATGTAAAGATAAAGGTATACACAGTAGCCGGAAGGTTAGTACGACAGATAGAGCGATACGGGATCAGTAACAAGTTTGTAAAGGTAAACTGGGATGGACGAGACCAGGACGGAGATTTACTGGCAAACGGGACGTACTTGTACAAGGTAATAGTAAATACGGTAAACGGACAATACAGCCAGAGCGCACTGGGTAAGCTTGCTATTATCAGATAATTTTTTTAAATGTAAGAGGACAATTTCAAACTTAGTAACTGCTTACATTACTCATATATTTTGGAATAATTCATGATTAAAACTTATTAATTGTGATACCGGATAGAAATATCTTTATGCTCTTGACGGCAATTTAAATTTTGTTTTCCCGGAGAATAAAAATATATTTACATACTTGACAAATTATCGAATAGTTAGCTAAATTTGTCTTAAACTTTAGGAGTAATAATTAGAGAATTTGCTACATTAAAAAATTGTTGACGGGAAAGAGTATTATCTCGTTTAAAAGGAACCCGCTGACAGTACATAACAATTAAATAATAATGAAGAGCAAATTCTTAATAATAATTATTCTGGTTTTTACAATTCCAACTTTTCCTCAGGAAGATATAAAAGTAATATCATCAGAAAGGAGTTCAATAGTAATAGAATTTACTCCGAGCTATGTAGATACAACGGTAATAAATATTAACGGACAAAGCTACCTGAAGTTAAAGTTTCAATTCGGCTACATTCCGGAGAGTAGTAAATGGGGAGAGCCAGCAATGCCGCAACAGATAATCAACATTGGAGTTCCATCAGAAACAGGCAACACAGTACAAGTAATCAGCTCATCATATAAAACAATTACAGGTAAATTAGCTCCGGTACCACGGGCAGAGAAAGACGGCGGAGAAACGAAGCTGGTATATGAGATAGGCAGCAGATATAATAATTACAAATCGACAAAAGAACTGGTAAGCAATGGAGAATACGGGCTGATAAGGAGTATGCCTGTACAGTCATATGTAATATCCCCGGTGGAATACAGTCCGGGAGTTGGAACGATAAAGCTATACACGAAGATATTGTTTAGGATAAACTTTTCTAGCAAACAGATAATAGCGCAGAAGCCGGCGGGAGATTTTCTGGAAGGAGTAGTCCTGAATTATGGAGTGGCAAGATACTGGACGGTAAGAAGCAATATAGGGATGAAGAAGACGGCGGGATATAATTCTATACTTGCCACAGGGAAGTGGGTAAGGTTTGAAACGCCGACGGAAGGAATATACAAGATAACGAAGTCTATGCTTCCGACGCTTGGAATAGATCCGGGTGTAGATCCGAGGACGATAAAGATATACAACAACGGCGGGAAGGTATTGCCGGAGGATATAAACGCTCCGCGCCCACAGGATTTGGAAGAGAACGCGATAATGTTTGTAGGCTCTGATCCAGCTAAATTCGGGGATAATGATTATATATTGTTTTACGGAAGGGGTACGGACTTTTGGGAATATGACAGTGCGTCGGGGAAGATAATAAGATTTCACAATCCATATTCAGAAAAGAATTATTACTGGATAACCTCGGGAGGAAGCATAGGAAAGCGTATACAGGCAGAGAGCAGTTTAAATTCGCAAACAGCCTATCAGCAGACCACAACCAGGGCATATATAGACTGGGAGAAGGACGAGATAAACATCGGGGAGAGCGGACGAGAATACATGGGAGACGTTTTTGATGCAGGTAATCAGATTACGCTATCAAGAACCTATGCAAATAAATTGAATAATCTTGTTACCGGAATTCCAATCAATTATAATATAAGGTTTATTAACGCTTCAACTGGAGTAATTAATCTCGAAATAGATGAAAACTCGACTCCTTTGGTTAATCAAACTCTCTCAGGATTTGGTAGTAATTATTCAAACGGTATTTCTTACATTTATACACCAACATATAACAACAATTTGCCTGACGATAAGAGCCTACTAAAATTTACGGTTACACCAACCTCGAGTGATTCTAAAGGCTACCTTGATTACTTTGAAATCGCATACCGGGCACAGCTTCAAGCTGTCAATGATAATCTAATGTTCTTTTCAAAAGATACGACCGCTTTAATTCAATATAATCTCGGAAACTTTTCAACGAGCGATATAAGAGTTTTTAATATAACTGATCATGCAAATTTAAAATTGATTTCGAACCCTGTTATCAGTGGTGGGCAGTGCACTTTCCAGGAGGATGAGACTACCGGGAAGGTATCCAAATACTTTGCAATTTCGAGCAGCTATAATTTCTTGTCTCCTACTAATCCCGTAGCCGTGTCCAATTCAAATCTGCATGGAATTCAGCAAGGCGCCAGGTATATAATCATTACGAATCCGATATTTAATGACGCGGCGCAAAGGCTTGCAAATTTTAAAGAGAATCAGGCGCCGGAAAAGATTTCTACAATTGTTGTGGATGACGACCAAATCTTTAATGAGTTTTCATGCGGCATGATCGATCCTACTGCGATTAGAGACTTTATAAAGTATGCTTACGATAACTGGCAGATAAAGCCCGATTACGTTTTATTCTTTGGAAAGGGAACATACGACCCGAAAGATGTGGAAGGATATCATAACGATTATGTTCCGGCTTATGAAACGGAAGAATCACTTGACCAAATAAATTCTTATGCAACGGATGATTACTTTGTTGAGATAAGCGGGAATGACAGCAAAGTAGATCTTGCCTTTGGAAGAATAACTGCAGCAACAACAGACGAAGCCAACACCGCTGTCGACAAAATAATCCAGTACGAGACTTCTTCCAATAAAGGACCCTGGCGTAATCTAATAACATTAGTTGCCGACGACGGCTGGCATGCTGAAGTTTGGGAGGGTGACGTTCATACTGCTGCATCGGAATATCTTGCTCAATATTATATCCCGACTTCATTTGACCTTGATAAGATTTATCTTGCTGCATACCCCGATCAAATAACGAGTGTCGGTAAGAGAATGCCCGAAGTAAATAAAGCAATTGTTAGTGCAATCAATAACGGTACTCTGATTGTTAATTATATCGGTCACGGCTCGCCGAGCGTTTGGGCGGATGAACGTGTGTTTGTTCAAAGCACAACAATACCGCAGTTAACCAACAGCGATTACTTTTTCCTAGTTGCCGCTACATGCGACTTCGGATACTGGGATATACCAAGTCCGACTTCTCAAAGCGCTGCTGAAGAAATGCTGTTTCAGCAAAATGCCGGGGAAATAGCAGCCTTCACGTCAGACAGGCTTGTGTATTCTGATGAAAACCACCAGCTTGATAATCAATTGTTTGCAGATTTACTTCAGACACCACGCGATACAAATAATCTTCCTATAACTCTTGGTAAGGCTGTATTCTTAGCGAAGCAGATTTTAAATGATGTAAATGCGCAAAAGTATGAATTATTAGGTGATCCCACACTAAGACTATTAATACCTGAGTACAATGCATCCATAGACTCAATTGACGGTCAGACTCTTAATGCTGCGCCAATTCAAATAAAGGCATTAAGTAAGGTGAGAGTTGACGGAGAGATCAGGAAGACGGATAATACCTTATGGAGTGGTTATAACGGCGAAGGCGTATTAACGATGTATGACTCACAAAGGAACCAGCTTCTGACGGCATTGAATAATTATCCAATGGTATTACAAGGCGGAATAATTTTCAGAGGCAACATCTCTGTAACGAACGGAAGATTTTCAACAAGCTTTACGGTACCGAAAGACATATCTTATGAAGATAAGAACGGCAAGG
>JAJYIL010000336.1 GCA_021790055.1 Bacteroidota bacterium | reverse complement strand
ATTTCACTATCTTTGCTCATGTCGTTCTCTTGTTTGTTTTTTGCTTACAACAAAATTACGACATACGGGAGCTACTTCTCTGTGGCTCCCTCTTATTTTTGTCGGTTAGTAGTGATAATTTTAATAATATTATCGGTCAAAGCAAGGCGATGCAGAACATCTATGCTATGGTTAAGCAAATAAGCTCTGCCCCGACAAACGTTCTCATTACGGGTCCTTCCGGCACCGGTAAAGAATTAATTGCACGCGCCATTCACTCGAACAGCGACAGAGCCGGCAAGCCTTTCGTCCCGGTTAATTGCGGGGCTATCCCGGAGAATCTTTACGAATCCGAATTCTTCGGCTACAAGAAAGGAGCCTTCACAGGCGCAAATGCCGATCATGACGGCTTATTCAAGGCTGCCAACACCGGGACATTATTCTTAGATGAGATTGCCGATCTTCCCGAACACGTGCAGGTAAAGCTGCTTCGCGTTCTCCAGGAAAAGGAAATTCGTCCGGTCGGCTCAATTGTATCTTTGAAAATAGATGTCAGAGTTCTTGCAGCTACAAACAAAGATCTTTTAACGGAAGTAAGTGAAGGCAGGTTTAGAGAAGATCTTTATTACCGGTTAAATGTAGTTGAGTTGAAGCTTCCGCCGCTAACAGAAAGAAAAGACGACATTCCTTTGCTTGTAAATTTTTTCATTAATAGATACAACGAAGAGTTAAAACGAAAAATAAAAGGAGTAGACAACAATGCAATGAAAGCTCTTCTAAATTACACATGGAAAGGAAACCTTCGCGAGCTTGAAAATATTATTGAGCGAGCCGTGCTTCTTTGCAATGTTGATTATATTTCCCTAAATGACCTCCCTCCCATTTTTCATACCGGCTATGATGAAGCAAAGCAGTCGCAATATTTTCCAAATAATTTAAATGATGCTCTGGAATCTTTCGAGAGGGAACATATCATGCGCGTACTATATGAGGTTAACTGGAACCGCTCCGAAGCGGCAAAGCTTCTCGGCATTGATGCTTCGACTCTTTATAGGAAGATGGTAAAGCTTGCCATAAAAACGGATGTTGGTGATTGATTGTCAGTGGCAGGAAGTAAATAACTACCTTGAGAAACCGGATACTCGATTCCCAAACAAATATCGAGTATCCGGTATCGAATGTCGAGAATTACTCCTTCTTCATCTTTTCAATAAACGGCGCAATCAAATCAATCGGCACAGGGAATAGAATGGTTGAATTTTTATCGGCAGCAATTTCAGTAAGGGTTTG
Organism: Bacteroidota bacterium; assembly: GCA_021790055.1. GTDB lineage: Bacteria > Bacteroidota > Ignavibacteria > Ignavibacteriales > Ignavibacteriaceae > FEN-1297. The sequence continues at coordinate 3,197 of JAJYIL010000336.1, read as the reverse complement.
CAAAAATCTTAATTGGATTGCAACCGGGTATTTCTGTATTACCGCTGCAGCGTCTGAAAGCTTCTGGCTTGCCTGGAACTCGCCTTCTGCATTGATAATCTTTGCACGTCTCTCTCGTTCTGCCTGAGCTTGAATGGCAATTGCACGCTGCATTTCGGGAGGAAGATCGACCTGCTTTACTTCCACCGCTGTTACCTTAATCCCCCATGGCTCAGTTTGCTCATCTATAATTTGCTGCAGCTCGCGGTTTATCTTTTCGCGCTCGGCAAGTATTTCATCAAGCTGTGATTGACCAAGAATACTTCGCAAAGTAGTTTGTGAAATCTGCGAGGTGGCAAATAAATAATCCGCAACTTCAACAACTGCTTTTTCTGCTTGAACTACTCTGAAATAAACTACTGCATTTACTTTCAGCGAAACGTTGTCCTTTGTAATTATGTCCTGCGGCGGCACATCCATAACAACAGTACGGAGACTTATCTTTATCATCCGGTCAACTATTGGAATTAAAAAGATTATACCCGGTCCTTTTGTTGCGATAAGTCTTCCAAGCCTAAATATAACCCCTCGTTCGTATTCACGTAAAATTTTTATCGCATTTGCAAGGATAAAAATAACGAAGAGGATGAGAATAAAAATGTATACCGATACTTCCTGCATAACTTTCTCCTAAAAGTTTTAAACGAATTAAGCTTTCTTTATTTTAAGTTTTAGATTTGAAACTCCAGTTACAATTATTTTCGTACCGTTGGAAATATCTCCATCGGCACTTTCTGCTTTCCATATTTCTCCGCGAACTTTAACAGTACCGGTAGGTTTCAAATCTGTTATCGCTTCACCGGTTTCGTTTATTAGCCCTTCGGAGCCGGTTATTGGCTTTCTTGTTTGCGCTTTTATACCGAGTCCGATGGCAAAAGAGAAAAATAAAAAAGTTAGAATAACCACAGTGGCAATTACGCCCCATGAAACCCGAAGTACATTAAATCCGGAATCAGTTTTTATCAGCATCAGTGAGCCGAGCAAAAGTGATATAACACCGCCGATTGTAAGCAGCCCGTGGCTTGGTACTTTAAGTTCTATTACGAAAAGAACGATTCCAAATATTATCAGAGCTAAACCGGCATAATTTATAGGAAGAGTTTGCATTGAATAAAATGCCAGGACAAGACTGATTACACCAATAACTCCAGGGAAAATCGAACCGGGATTATAAAGCTCGAAAAGCAAGCCGTAGAATCCGAGCATCATCAGGATATAAGCTATGTTAGGATCACTTAACAAGCTCAGCAGCTTCTGCTGGAAGCTCATATCAAGGTAAACCAGTTTGGCATTTTTCGTAGTCAACACTTTTTCCCCGCTTACAGTTTGAACCTTCATACCGTTAATCTTATTTAAAAGATCATGCATATTGGATGCAATAAGATCGACTACGCTGTCTTTCAATGCTTCGGTCTCCGGGATAGAAATACTTTTTCGCACAGCCTCTTCCGCCCATTGTACATTTCTGTTTCTCTTTTCAGTGATTGACTTAATAAAAGCAACTGCGTCATTGGTAACCTTCTCGGTCATAGTAGAATCCATTTGACCTTGAAGCGAAACTGGATGTGCCGCGCCGATATTTGTACCGGGAGCCATAGCAGCAATGTTGGCGGAAAGTGTTACAAACACTCCGGCAGATGCAGCCCTTGAACCAGGAGGAGAAACATAAACAACAACAGGAACCGGTGATTGAAGAATATCTGAAACTATATTTCTTGTCGATTCTAAAAGCCCACCCGGAGTATTTAAGCGAAGGACGAGGCATTCCGCATTTAGCTTAACTGCCTGTTCAATTCCATAATGGATATAATCTGCTGTTGCGGGATTTATTGCACCGTCTAAAGTAATAACTACAACTTTCGGAGTTTGGCTGAAAGCCTGCAATGTGAAGAAAGAAAAAAACACTAAAAGGAAAGAAAATCTGCGCACCAATTTTTCCCATTCGAAGTTGTTGATTGAAAATTATGGAAAAAATTTTAAGGAAGCAAGAATCGGTTTAGGTTACCCGTATAAAATATTTTTCTGGTATTTAATTAAATTTCTATCTAATTTATAACATATAAACTTTATATGCGGGGAAATCCTCATATAAGCCTAATATTATTAATCAAAGAACCAATTTTGAAAGAATCATTTTACATAGACTTATTTTGCAAAAAACCAAAAGGATGGACATGAAAAAACAAATTTACTTCTTTGCTGCAGTATTGATATCTGCTTTGTTAGCTTCCAGCCTGTATGCCCAGGAAGCTTATAACTTGAGCTACAAGTTTACAAATGGAAAAACTTACCTTTATAGGAACGCTACCAATTCCAATATGACCCAGGAAGTAATGGGACGGGAAATGAAAATTAAGTACGATGCAAACGACGTCTTGCGTTTCGTAGTAAACAAAATTTCATCAAACGGTGACGCCCGGTTAATCTTCTCTCTCGATTCAGCAGATGTAAAGACTTCTATGATGGGTCGGGATACAACTTTGGATGTTTCTTTTTTACTTGGTAAGAAAGTTAAAGCAACAATTTCTCCACTGGGAGAAACAAAAGATCTTATAGAGATAGACTCGGTTTCATCTTCAAATAATTTTGTATCTCTTTCTCAGGAAGTAAACCGCTTCTTTGCAAGGCTCGCTGGTAAGGAAGTTAAGACCGGCGACACTTGGAACAACTCGATTATAGATACCATTAAAAACTTCGGCGGAGCCGTGGTGGATACCACAGATTATGTTTATACACTCGAAGGCAAGATTGATACTTTGGGGCATAGCTGCGTAAAAATTCCTTTCACTTCAAATCTTAAAATGGAAGGCAAAGGCAACATGCAGGGAATGGAATTGTTCATCAATGGTACCGGTAAAGCTTCAGGTACAATTTATTTTGATGCCGAGAAGGGATTGCTGATTTATTCTGAAGCGAACATGGATAACAATATAACTATGGCTACTTCGGGTGCGCAGAGCATGATTATCCCCATTACACAATCTTTAAAGGCTACGCAGACTTTGATTGAACAATAAATTGAGGCTAAGACCGATGAATGCATTTTTACATGCCTTACTATGTTTTCTTTATGCAAACATGCAGTTATGCGCGTATCCGCAATAATAATTGAGTAGTTTTTTTTAAGCCGGCTTGTATCGCCGGCTTTTTCTTTGTTT
>JAJYIL010000335.1 GCA_021790055.1 Bacteroidota bacterium | reverse complement strand
CATCGTATGTTTCCCAGCCGATGCTGAAAGTAGGCAATACCGATCTGAAGAACGGAAGTGCCTGGAACTATGAAGTCAATTTGCAGTTTTACGGAAATGAGATCGGGCTTATTTCGTTGTCTTCATACTTTAAGAAAATAGACAATCAAATTCAGTTCCTAAACGGATTCCCTATATTACCTAACAGCAATATTCCCAGCAGCTTAGGTGTACAGTTCAAAAATAATAAGACCCCGTTTACCACTACTTACGATTTGTACTATCCATACAATTCTACAAAGCCGACTTACGTGTGGGGCTTTGAGCTTGAACAGCAGACCAATTTCTTGTTTCTACCGGGACTTCTGAAAGGTATCACGCTAAGCTACAATCTGTCGCTTGTCAAGAACCAAACCTATACACCCTTTTCAAAAATTGTATATGACACAGCTTATATAGGAGGTTTCCCGATTGCCAGACCAAGGGTACTACTTGAGGAAGGAAAAAGCAGGATTGTCAACTCACCGGAGTTTTTTTGCAACGTTGTACTGGGTTACGATATTGCGAGCTTCTCGGCACGGCTCTCATACTTCTACCAGGGTAATTACTATAATGGTTTCTCAACTGATCAGCGCTCTAATCCAATACAGGATTCTTATTCCAGATTAGATCTTGCACTAAAGCAAACTATAAGTAAACATCTTGATATAGGTCTGAATATCAATAACCTAAACAATTATAGCGAAGGAACAAGCATTCAGAACGCTATTACCGGATGGACCCTTCAAACAACAAGCGTTAGGTATGGAACCAGCGCCGATCTATGGCTAAGAGTTAAAATCTAGAATATTATGCTTTATAGCAGCAACACTAACTAAATAAATAACATTAAATCATCTAGGAGGATCATATGAAAGCAGCATTACGTATTATGTTACCTATTTTTCTGTTATTGTCTTCTTTGACTTTAACATTCGGGCAACATATTATGTTTCTTACAAAACCGACCGGAATAACTTATCTTGACGATATCATTAATGCGGATACTACCTCAAGTGGAGCGCGTAAAGATACGTTGAGGGTTTACGAGCTTCAGCGGGGTGGCACCTGGTTCTGGCACAGTACGGTAATTAATGCGGGGTGGAAGCTCGATATTGAAGCAGCAGATACAGGCAGCGGAGGAAAACCGATAATCTATAGTACCGAGGCTTCAGGTACTACGGCTGCACCGTATAATTGGGTCGATGTGCAGGGAGATGTAACTGTTAAGAACGTCGTTATGTGCGGATACTTTGATCTTGATACGTCTGCCTTCAATACTTACGGCGGTACATTTATTCTATTCCGTTGTGCAACTCCCGGTCCACGGATGGAATTCGATGGAAATGTATTTAATAATGTGGGACAAGCTGTTGCAAGTGCATTCGCTGCAGTTCCAACAGTAATATTCAGGGATAACCTCTTCGCAAATATGGGCCTCCCGCCAACAGTTGATGTAGGCAATGGTCGCGCAATTGATTGCCGGAATGTATCTATAGATAGCCTTGTATTTGTTAATAATACTTATTTGTATGGCTTTGACCGGGTTGTAAGGCATATCGCAAGTGTTGGTAGATTGAACCATTTTATCTTTGACCATAACACTGTATACGAAAATGGAGGCAGGTATGGACTGATCGCCCTGGGTGCAGTAGGCGCCAGTGTTCAGATTACTAATAACCTAGTAATTGATCCAATGGCCTTTGGAGCCGATACAAACACGAAACGCCAGTCAGACTTCAAAGAAATGAACGAATTTGACTCTAACGGAAAAGTGAAGATGACGTGGATTTACAATTCGCCTGCTGCTTCCGATACTCTCCCAGGCCAGGCGACAACAAACTGGAACATCTCGAACAACTATTGGTATGTTACGCCGGAAATTCAGGCTACATGGAATACGCTTGTTACAAATGGATGGGATCCCAATCTTAACATGGGAAGGATATTGACTGACAGTATAAAAGCAAAGATCGATACGACTAATGCATTTATAAAACTAGATAGTTTTTCATTTACTAATGTACCTCCTCCAATGTCTGGACCAGTTCTTTGGGCAACAGAACCAACATCTGTCGGCGGTACTGGAGGCGCATCAAGTGGAGGCACTTATATACCTTATGATAAGCACCTAACTCTTTACTATGAAGATACTCTTAATTGCACTTATTCAACATCTTCACCAGCTTATACAGGTGCTAATGGCGGCTTCCCTGCAGGCGACTTAAACTGGTTCCCGGATAAGAAAGCGGCATGGGAACAGTTAACCGATGTTAAAGCTATAGGCGGAGTAGTTCCAGCTAAATATACTTTGGAACAAAATTATCCAAATCCGTTCAATCCCTCTACTACTATAAGATATAGTATTACCGCGCCTCAACTTGTTACTTTGAAAATTTATAACGTCCTGGGGCAGGTAGTCACTACTCTTGTTAATAGAGAACAAGCAGCAGGCAATTACGAGTATAATTTTAGTGCTGATAATTTATCAAGCGGTATATATTTCTATACTCTAAGAGCAGGTAATTTTGTTTCTACCAAGAAGATGATTTTACTCAAATAAGCCTCCTTTCTCCTGCCTTCGTAGAATTACTGGATGTTCCCGGGTTTACGAAGGCAGGTAATTCATTACAGCATGGATTTATTTTTAAGAGGTTAAGTAAATAATAGGATAGCGGTGATTGTAAGTTTTTTAGATGATGAGATAGATTTTGCTGAATCGGTTTAGTAAATTTGTAGTATTACTTTTGCACGAATGAGAGTTAACCAAGGTTCTTAAAAATAATGCGGGTAAAATTATGCGTATGACAATTTCAGATATTGCAAGACTTGCTAATGTTTCCAAATCAGCCGTTTCTATTGTTCTCAATAACAAATCAGGCGTTTCGGAAAAGACACGTTCAAAAGTGCTGGCGATAATTGAAAAGTACAATTATAATCCCAGCCAGATCGCACAATCTCTTGCTGTAAGGGAAACGAAAAGTATTGGACTTATCATAAAAGAAATTGATAATCCCTACTTTGCAAAGGTAATGTGCGGAGTGTATGATGCATGCTCGCAGCTTGGTTATTCTGTCCTGTTGGGAAGCTCCGAATTATCCAATGATAAAGAAACTGAAATAATTAAAACATTAGTAAGCAAGAGAGTAGACGGCTTAATTATTTCACCGCTACAAAGCGAAGAATCCGATTTTACTTACCTTCATAATTTATTGAACGACAATTATCCTGTTGTAGTTTTAGGGATGATTACCAACTATTCAACCAATGTAGTTGATATCGACAATATAAAAGCTGCATATGATGCGGTGACATATTTAATTCAACATGGGCATAAAAGAATTGCTCATTTTGCTGGTCCTGTACATTCGGGTCATGGTCAAAGAAGATTGGAAGGCTACAAGCAGGCGCTTATCGATCATAATCTCCCGATTGATAAAAATTATATTGTGCCCGTTGAACCTTACGTACCTAATGGATATGATGCCGGGAAGGAACTGTTCTCTAAAAATATCAAGCTTCCTACTGCGGTCTTTTGCTATAATGATCTTGTTGCCATTGGACTGATAAATGCTCTTGCGGAAATGGGATTTGATGTCCCGAACAGTATATCTGTTATGGGATTTGACAATATTGATTTTAGTAAATATATAAAAACCCCTTTAACTACGGTTCAAATGCCTGCTTATGATATAGGGAAATCTGCTGCCGGTTTATTGATAAAGCAGATTAACAATTCTTCAGCGCCGCTTATAGAAAAGGTAATTCTAGAACATAAAATCATTGAAAGAAACTCGGTATCCAAAAAGCTTTGAAGAAAATTTATTTTGTCTTAAGTCTTATTGCAGCAATTATTTTTATTGCCGCCAAACCGCCGCATGCCCGGAAAAATGCCTTAGTGGGTTTTGTGAACCCGATGATCGGAACCGCCCCGTCCACAACAATAAGTGCATTGAAGCATGGTAAAGGAACTGAGAATAATGCCCAGGTAATCCCGGAAGTTACTATGCCTTTCGGAATGACGAATTGGACACCTCAAACAAGAAGCACTGAGACTAAATGCATAGCTCCTTACTATTACAACGATTCTTTGATTACCGGATTTAGAGGAACTCACTGGCTTAGCGGTTCTTGCACTCAGGATTACGGTAGTTTTTCATTTATGCCGGAAACAGGAAAGCTTATTTGTCTGCCCGAAAAGCGCGGCTCTCACTTTTCACACAGTGAAGAATTTTCTTCGCCATATTACTATAAAATTTTTTTGAAAGAGTATAACGTTTATGCCGAGCTTACTACAACTACCCGATGCGGATTTTTAAGATTTACATTTAATTATGCCGGCAAAGGTTATATTGTGGTTGAGCCGAACAGCAACTACGGGGATGCCTTTATAAAAATTATCCCTGAGAAAAATGAAATTGTAGGATATAACCCGGTTCACAGAATTTATCAGGGCTGGGGACAGAAAGCCGGCTAGATC
>JAJYIL010000334.1 GCA_021790055.1 Bacteroidota bacterium | reverse complement strand
AGATCTTTAACACAAAACGCAAGGTCTCCATTATCGACTTTGGTGCGGACTTGAATTTCAGAGAGAAGGCTTTCGGTAAAAATTAAAATTCCGGTTAAGGGATTTTTAATTTCGTTGGCAACTTCATCTGCAAGCTTGCCTATTGATGCTAGCTTCTCCGATTCAATAAGCTGAGATTGCGTCAGCACTAATTGCTTCTGCATTTTATTGAATGATTCGGAGAGCAAACCGAGTTCAGCTTTACCGGGAGGAATTTCATCTTTAAAATTACCTTCAGCAACACGCTTGGTACCTTCAACTAAGCTTCTTACTGGACGTCCAATCAGATACCTGATGGAAAAATACGTTATCAGTGATGCTATCAATGCAAAAAGGATTGTGAAGACAATTAGTTTGTTGCGGGTTTCTTCGAGCTTAGAGATAATTTCATTAATAGAAACTTCCATTTCTATAAAGCCTAAAATCTTCTCGGTAGAATCATGTACTGAGAATACTTTTGAACCGGAAACTTTTGAAGGCGCCTTTAGGTTATTGATTTGTGTTAACGCCGTCTGCCCGGCAGTTTCATGACATACTCCGTTATAGCACTCCGGCGCGTTATAAATTGGTAATGAACTGAAGATGATTTTTTTGTCTTCATCAATTCTAAACCTATCAAAGTCTTTTAAATTATAATTTGATTTGGCGCCGCTTTTGCCGTGACAACTTGTGCATAAGCTGTCGCTCCGTGATATACTCAGGTTTACATCTTGCTGCCTGGAAGAAAACTTAATTATGCCTTTATGATTTATTATAACAACCGATTGAATGCCTTCGTTCCCGACAATGTTTTTGATTGAAGATGAAATATCCTCGCGCCGGTTTTTCAGCATACTTACCCTGAGAATCTCTTGTATCGTCTGGCTAAGCTGTAAGGTGTTATTATCTATTGAAGCTATAGAATCTTCTTTTTGCTTAATCAGGCTGAAGGTTGAAAAGGCTCCCATAGTCAATATGATTATCACTCCGAGCAGGATAGAAATCCTGGTTGATATACTGAGATATTTTAATCTTTCAATCACCCGCATGTCAATTTACTTTTTAGCTTTACAAGTACGTCATTCACTGTGAGAAATTTTCGATACGCTCATGCCGAAATGTTTAAGTACAAGGTCCGTACCGAAAGCCATTATTGAGCCTAATACTGCCATTACGAGAGTAACAACCACAGCGTAAAGCATCCTGTCGTTGTTATACAAATCAGCTATTAAGAGATTAACACCCGACAGGTTTTTGGTGTCAATCTTTTTGCTGATTGCCGTTTCCTGTTTGCCTCCGGCTCCTTCACCTGCATAGGCATTGCCGTATGCGCATGCAAATAAAAAACAGAAAAGCAGCAGCGCTAGTATTTTTTTTGTCGACATGATTTGATTCCTTAATTGTTAAACTAATATTTAAAATTCAATTAATTTTAATGATGCTTGGTTACATGCTCAGGCTTTTTTCTCTTTTTACGGATTTAAATAATTTTGTGCAAATAATCAGAGTCATTAATATAGACGCACCGATGACAAGTACTCCTGCAATAGTAGAGTATACCGGAATATTTGTCATCTTGTAAACCTGTTCGATAACAACGGCAATACCGGCAAAGGCAATCATAATTGCAAACAGCAGCCTTATTCCGTAACCGCGAATGTATTTAACGGCTGTTACTCCCAATTGGGCGCCGATAGAAGCTCCGAGAAGCATGTAAATTGCTGCGATTATTTCAACTCTTCCTTTTAAAGCATAAGTAAAGCATCCGTATGCGCCGCTGAATAAAACGCTCATCAAATCTGTTCCGACGGCAATTGCAGTCGGGCAGCCAATTAGATAAACGAGCGCCGGCATTCTGATAAAGCCTCCGCCGACTCCCATAAAGCCTGAAAGGAAACCTGTAAAAAAAAATATAAACAATACAATCCAGAGCGAAACAGATTCAATTCCCGAAGTAGGAAATGATACCATCGGCGAAATTTTTATTTTATAAAGCCTCTGAGATAAAAGTACTTTTTTCTTCCTCGGTTTTTTTGATTGTTTTTTAGTTTCTGATTCTGACGGTTCGCTCTTTGATGGTCGCAGGATAAAGTAATCGTACATCATAAAAATTGAAAGGCTGAGAAGCAATACTATATAACTCCAGCGTACAATAGAGCCGACATTTCCAGTTCGTTCAAGTATCATAATAATTTGCGAACCGGATTCTACACCGATGACGGAAGCCACTATTGAAATCAATCCCAGCTTCCAATCAACGTTTCCCATTTTACTATGCTTCTTAGTGGCGACAATTGATTTACCAAAGATATGCGCAAGGTCTGTTCCTATTGCATACGACATTTGAAAACCGAAAATGTTCAGCGCCGGTGTTACTATCCAGGCGCCGCCGACGCCGAAAAATCCTCCTAAGACTCCTACGCAAAATCCAATAACGATTAATAATAGAACATTAAATTCAATACCGGCAACGGGTAAAGTAATATTAAAAATGTTCATATAATTTTCCTATTCGATAAATGAATTTAAACGAACTCCGGATTAAGATATTTTTTTTTCTTTCTTCGATTCAAGTACAAGTCTTGTAATAATAATGAATGTCATGAGTACAGCGGTTCCCATTAAAACAATTCCTGCAAAGGATTGGTAAACGGAAATATCAGTTACTTTGTAAATTTGTTCGAGGGCAATCGAACAGCCGGCTAAAACAATCATTACCGCAAAGAGCAGTCTTATTCCGTAGCCCTTGATATATTTTATTGCAGTTGCGCCAATTTGAGCGCCTATTGAAGCGCCGATAAGCATAATGAAAGCAGCAATAAATTCGACTCTGCCCTTCATTGCATAAGTAAAGCATCCGTATGCGCCTGCGAAAAGAATACTCATCAAATCAGTACCGACTGCGATAACGGTAGGAATGCCGATTAAATAAATCATTGCCGGCATTCTAATAAATCCGCCGCCCACTCCCAAGAAACCAGATAAGAATCCTGTCGATAAAAAAACGAAAATTACAATCCAGAGAGATACTGACTGTATCCCTGATGCCGGTAAAGAAATCATCGGCGGTAGATTTATTTTAAGCATCTTCTCGGCAAGTTTACTTTTCCCCTCTTTTTTTTCAGCAGCAGAGTTTTTCCCGATTCCTTTTGATGACGTTTTGTTGCTTTCGATATACATTTTAAAATAATCGTAAAACATTAACGAGCTAAGCCCGAACATCAGGAACAGGTAACACCATCTGACTATTGAACCGATGTCTCCTGCTTTTTCTAAAATTAAAACTACCTGAGAGCCTGCCTCCAGACCGACGATAGAAGCTAAAATTGAAATGTATCCTAATTTCCAATCTATAGTTCCCATTTTTTGATGTTTCTTTACTGCGCCGATTGATTGACCGAAAATGTTTGCCAGGTCTGTTCCGATAGCATATGCCATGTGAAATCCGAAAATATTTAAGGCGGGAGTAACAATCCAGCCTCCGCCGACACCAAAAAAACCGCCAAGTACACCAACGCAGAATCCGATAAGTATCAATAATAAAAAATTAAACTCGATTCCGGCAATCGGTAATGAAATATTAAATATGTCCATGTTAGTAATCCTCTGGCAATGAGAATAGGCTCGGAATTATTTTTTAACGTTTGGCTTCTTTTCTGGATTCTAAGATGAGTCTTGCAATAATCATAAAGGTCATAAATACTGCCGTTCCCATCAAAACAATTTCTGCAAAAATCTGATAGACAGAAATTTGAAATATCTTATATACTTGTTCGAATCCTACAGAGCAGCCGGCAAAGATTATCATAATAGCAAACAGCAGCCTGATGCCGTAGCCCTTAATATACTTAACTGCGGTTGAGCCAATCTGCGCTCCGATTGATGCGCCCAAAAGCATAATGAAAGCGGCTACAAGTTCAACACGACCTTTCAGCGCATAGGAAAAGCAGCCGTAAGCTCCGCTGAACAGCACTGTTATTAAGCTGGTACCGACTGCAACGGTAGTCGGAAGACCGATTAAGTAAATCAATGCCGGCATAATAATGAATCCGCCGCCAACGCCTAAAAATCCTGAAAGGAAACCGGTGATTAAGAAAATCAAAAAAATTATCCAGACAGAAACGCTATCAATACCCGAAGCCGGAAAAGAAATCATCGGCGGAATATTTATGTGGTGCAGCCTCTCGGAAATTCTAACGCGCCCGGTCTTAGTCCTGCCGCTGCTTTCTTCAGAGTTTGATTTGCCGGACGTTGTTGATTGGAAAGCAAAATAATCATAAAGCATGTAAGCGCCAAGGCATGAGAGGAGCAGCATGTAGCACCATCTTACAATTACTCCAACGTCGCCTGCCTTTTCCATTGCAATTATTACTTCGGAACCGATTTCCAATCCGATAACCGAAGTGATAATTGAAATGATGCCGAGCTTCCAATCTATGTTTCCCATCTTCTGGTGCTTTTTAACTGCGCCGATTGTTAGATCGG
>JAJYIL010000333.1 GCA_021790055.1 Bacteroidota bacterium | reverse complement strand
ATATTAAAAAGGACTCGGCTTTAAGCAAGCTCTTCGGTTTGCTTTTGTCGGCATTTATCTTTCTAATTAGGTTTCCTTTTTCATTATTCAAAATTTACTCTTCAAAAGTCTTGGTAATTGCACTGCATAAATTGGGAGATACAGTCTTTACAGTACCGGCAATAAAGGCACTAAGAAATGAGTTCGGTGAAAATTTAACCGTTGCCTGCTATGAAGATTCAAGAAAGATTTATGATCTTGTCTTCGATAATTTACATTATGTTGTTTTAAAGAAGGAAAACTTTCAATTCAGCGGAAGAATAGCCGATGCGGAAGCAAGAAGGAAAGTTAGAAGAATCGGAGCCGGAACTATAATCGATCTTACCGGTGCAATAAATTCTGCCTTTTTAATCTTCAATTGCAGAGCGGGAAAGATTGCAGGATTTAATGAAGAATATTTCAAAGCAATTTATTCTGATTACATCGCCGTTAGAAAAATTCCGCATTTGATGGATATCTATTTAGATGCAGCAAGGCTTGTTGTAGGAATTGAAGATGAGGAATCGCTAAAATATTTTGGAAAGTCTTTGACTCCGGATGGAGATATCTTAATTCATCCCTTTGCCGGATGGCAAGCAAAAGAATGGAAGCTCGAGAAATTTATCGAGCTAAGTGTATGCTTAGATAAATTCCATCGCTCTAAAATCATAATGCCGGAAGACCGTATGGATGATAGGATTTTGTCAATGCTTAGGAAAAGGAAAATAAATTTCTGCATTACAAGGAATATTAGCGGATTGATAAATGCAGTTAAGAAGGCATCAATTGTTGTCGGGTGCGATTCCGGTGCAGTAAACATTGCGAGCCTCCTCGGCAAACCGACTTTTATAATTTACGGTCCGACAAATCCGAGGTTCCATTTGCATTACGGCGAACATCATGAATATATTTACAACGAGACTTCATTATCGCCAAAGCCTGATGAAAAATACGGCGCAGGCGATGCCGGAAGAAGAAAGCCGGAAATTGATTTTATGGGTTCAATTTCAGTCGATGATGTTTACCTGGGTGTAATTTCATTGTATAAAAAAATCTTTTTTAAACAACCTAAAAGCTTCAAAGATTGATTTCAAAAATTTTAAATAACGAAAAGCATATTATTTTAATCTCCGCTTCGCTTGGATTAGCGGCGGTTCTTTTAATGCCTTATATCTGGGTAGGATTATTAGCACTGGTATTTATTTCCGGCGTTCTTCTGCTTGAAGATAAATACCTGTTGTCTGCCTCAATTATTCTCTTCCTTGTAATGACGAGCGACTTTGCGGCAATCTTCAGGAATTATTTGAACGTAGTGCTAATACTCCTGTTAATGTTTCTTTATATAAAAAACTTTAGGTTATCATTCCAATCGCTTCTTAATTTTCCAAAAGAAATAAACTATTTGATTGTGCTAACATTAATTTCAATGCTGATTTCTTCCATATTTTCAATCTATGTTTTTGCGTCGATTCTTGTTACTCTTAGACAATTAGTTTTCTTCGCAATCGTCTACGTCTTATTTTCATTTATAAGTGGAAAGAAAATGATTTTAAATTACCTAAATTCACTTGTAATTGTAAGTATCATTTTAGGAGCTGTCATTTTTTACGAGATATTCACAAAGGGGATTGCCCTATATTCGTTGCAGACGCATTCCTTTACACAGTTTTCCGGGCTATACAGTAATCCAAATGCAGTCGGGCTTTTACTTGCTGTTTCCATTCCATTAACATTTGCTTTGGTTTTGATTAAAAGGAATGAACAGTCAGGTTCGAAATATCTTTATTATTGGGTGTTCGCTTTTTTAGTTGTTGTTTTGCTTCTAACAGATTCGCGCGCATCGATAGGCGCAGTATTCATAAGCATAACTTTTATCTTGTGGAGGCTTAGACGCCGCTACTTGAAATATTTAGCTGGGGCGTTATTAGCATCTGCGATTCTAATAATTATTGTCCCGGTACTCAATAAATATTTTGGAATTTATTTTAGAGTAGAAAGGATATTTGAAAACACACGTTATCAAATCTGGCAGATGAGCTTCGATATTATTATACATAACTTCCTTACCGGGGTAGGACCGGATTTATTCTGGACAAAAATCTACACTTATCTTCCTGTTATGCTTGGAAGCTTTGAAGAGCATCAAATTTGGTGGGCAAGAAGCGGCGCGGCTCATAATTTCTTCCTTTATAAGTTTGCAGAGATGGGAATACTCGGTCTTGCTTCGGCAGTATATTTATTCGTTATTTATTTCAAGATGTCATTTAAGGCGGAGCGCATGACAAAGGCTGTCGATAAGGATTATTTTTATTTATCCGTAGCAATCAGCGGTACAGGTTTGGGCTTGTTAGGCAGAAGCTTACTTGAAGCGACAAGCCTAATCTCAAACGGATGGATTACAAGGGATTTGCCCTTCTGGATAGTTATGATAAGTCTTGCTTATCTATATAAGATTTGTAACAAGCCAAAATTAAATGCAAAGTTAAATTGATGAACGAGCTTGCCGGATGAAAATATTACTGCTTGCTAATCCAGCTTCCGTTCATACGGTTAAATGGGCAAATTCATTGAGTGATAAAGGAATTGACATCTTTATCTTCGGGCTGAATAAATATGACAAGAATGCTTTCAATAAAAATATAAAAATTGAAACCCTGAACATTCCTCAATTACTGCAAAGTAATCGGGATGGATCGCTTACCAAAATAATTTATCTTTTATCCGTAAAGAAGATCAAGAACCTGTTAAAAAAAATTAAACCTGATATTCTGCATGCTCATTACGTATCCAGTTACGGAGTCCTTGGTGCTCTTATAAATTTCCATCCATACATAATTTCGGCATGGGGCTCTGATATTTTAATTATGCCGGGAAGAAATATCATCAACAAAAAGCTTATTGAATTTAGCCTGAGCAAGGCTGATAAAATTTGTGCAACAAGCAAAGCATTGAAGGAACAAGCAAAAAAATATACTTCTAAAGATATTGAAGTAATTCCTTTCGGGATTGATATCAAAAAATTTAAGCCGGAAAAGGTAGCCTCATCTTTTACTAATGGAAATATTGTTGTCGGGACTGTTAAAACTTTAGAAAAAAAGTACGGGATAGAATATTTAATAAGATCATTCAAGATTGTTAAAGAGAAACTGCCGGAAATGAAATTGAAATTATTAATTGTCGGAGGAGGCTCGCAGGAAAATCAATTCAAAAAATTGGTAACGGAGTTAAATCTTGAAAGCGATACCTTATTCACCGGTTACATAAATCAATATGAGATTCCAAAATATCATAACATGATGGATATTTTTGTTTCATTATCCGACAGCGAGAGCTTTGGAGTATCTGC
Source organism: Bacteroidota bacterium (assembly GCA_021790055.1). Taxonomy (GTDB): domain Bacteria; phylum Bacteroidota; class Ignavibacteria; order Ignavibacteriales; family Ignavibacteriaceae; genus FEN-1297. The sequence continues at coordinate 1,151 of JAJYIL010000333.1, read as the reverse complement.
ATTGGAGGCATCAGCATGCGAAAAGCCTGTTGTTGTATCTGATGCAGACGGATTTAAGGAAATTGTAAAAGATAGCATGACCGGGATTATTGTTAAAAGAGGTAATATCGAAGAGGCTTCTATTGCAATTTTAAATCTTATTAAAAATACAGACTTACGTTTTAAATTAGGCGCTGCCGGAAGAGATTGTGTTCTTAAAAATTTTAATTGGAATGAAAACGTAACAAAGATGGTTGAAGTTTATAACAGCATAAATTTCTGATTATTGATGGATACCATATAAATTTAATGCTAAATTGTTTTTAAAGGAAAAATTGAGGAGGAAGATTTCATGAAAGTAAAAAGAAAAAATACCGGCAGTAAAGCAGTGTTAAACCGTATTCTTATTGAAAGGAGAGAAAAAGAATTTTTGCTTGGTAAAATTCCAACTTATGAGTTTGTAAGAGAAAATGTAATGAAGCACTGCTCTAAAATGGAAACTCTTGCAGAACAAATTTATTATTTAAGATATTGCCTCTACAGGTGGAAAAATTATCCGGAAGAACTGGACGCAAATATCGGATTAAAGCCGACATTTGGTGATTTCATAAGAGAAGAAATTCGTTTTAGGAAATTTTTAATAGAAGGGATCTCCGGTAAATGACGAATGGAATATTGCCTTTAATTTCTGCAGTTGTACCTTGCAGGAATGAATCCCAGCATATTGAAAGAGCTATCATATCATTGCTGCATCAAAAAAATCTTCCAGGTAAAATTGAAATTATTGCGGTTGACGGCTTGAGCAATGACGGCACAAGAGAAATTCTTGAGAAAATGAAATCAAATGACAGCAGGATAAAGATTATTTCCAATCCTGATAAAATAACTCCCGTTGCGATGAATTTGGGAATTAAAAATTCACAAGGAGAATATGTAGCGATAATGGGCGCGCATACCGAGTATGATCCCAGTTATCTTTCCGAATGCCTGAAACTGTTTAACATCGATCCTTCTATTGCATGTACCGGAGGTCCAATAGTTAATGAAGGAGATACTGTATTTGGTAAAGCTGTTTCACTAGCAATGGCTCATCCGATCGGAGTAGGGAATGCAAAACACCGGTTTCCTGACTATGAAGGTTTTGCCGAGGGTGCTGGCTTCCCGGTATTCAA
>JAJYIL010000332.1:1824-4560 GCA_021790055.1 Bacteroidota bacterium | reverse complement strand
AAAGCTTAAAAAATTCATAATTGATTTTGATAAGCATCTTCAATCCAAATATGAACTGCTCTATCAAAATGCAAAGCCTATTCTAAAAGAAATAAAATCTATTCTAACTCTTTCAAACAGCAAAACATTACTTGAAGTATTTAAACTATGGAAAAAAGACATTAAGAAATTAAAAATAGTTTTATGTGAATCCCGTCCTAAGAGAGAAGGAAGAATACTTGCTGAAGCACTGCTGAAAGAAAATATAAAGATCGAGTTTATTTATGATTTTATGATATCTCTTTATATTCCTAAAATTGATGCTGTTATTACAGGTGCAGATGCTGTTCTTAAGAATGGGGATGTAATTAATAAAACAGGAAGCACAACTGCCGCTATTCTATGCAAACATTTTAAAAAACCGTTTTATGTATTAACTGCTAAAGACAAATTAAGTACCAAAGATTTATATTATCCAAAACTGCAGGACAGCAAGGAAGTCTGGAAGGTAAATAGAAGGAACCTTGTTGTTTCAAATATTTATTTTGAGGAAGTTCCGCACAAGTTAATTACGAAAATAGTTACAAACTAAATAGCAATCAGCTTTTTGCTTTTCTTATTAAATCTTAGAGTTAACAAAATAGCGGATGAAACAAGCCCGATCAGAAAACCAACCCACACGCCGACAACCTGCATCTTTAAAATAAATCCGAAGAAGTAACCTACTGGTAAAGCAATAATCCAGTAAGAGAAAAATGTAATCAGCGTAGGACCTTTTACATCTGTTAACCCGCGCAGCACTCCGATTCCAACGGCTTGAGTCCCATCGAAAATCTCGAACATAGCTGCAATAATTAAAAGTGAGGAAGCAATAGAAATAACACTATTGTTGTGAATATAAAGTGAAGGAAGTAGATTTCTAAATAGAACAAATATAATTCCGCAAGCTGCCATTATTAAAGCGCCAAGCATTATTGCTGTAAAACCTGCTCTTCTTACTTCATGAACATCCTGCTTTCCCACAGCATTACCAACTCTAATTGCACCTGCTGAAGAAATTCCCAAAGTTGCCATGTAGGTTATCGATGCAAGATTCATTGCAATCTGATGTGCGGCTAATTGTATTGTTCCAAGCCATCCAATCATAATAATTGCAAATGAAAAAGCACCGACTTCGAAGAAATATTGAAACGCACTCGGCACACCTAAAGCAAGTATCTTTTTAATGAATTTATAATTTATCTCTTTTACAACAAGTGAAACATTAAACTGTTTAAAATTACCGGAGTTAATTACATACCAGATTATTACAACTGCCATGAAAAATCGTGAAAAGAATGTTGCCCAGCCGGAACCGTTTAACTCAAGCTTTGGAAATCCCAAATGCCCATACACCAAAATCCAATTAATCGCAGCATTGATTAAGTTGGCAATTATTGTAATCACCATTGCCGGTCGAGTATTTGACAATCCTTCTACAAATTGCTTATATGTTTGGAATACCATTATCGGGATGATGGAGTAGCCTAAAATTCTTGTATAAGAGATTGACTGTCTTGCAACTTCATTAGGCTGATTAAGGAATTTTATTATGCCAGATAAATAGTAAGTTACTATTAGAAGAATAATTCCGAGCAGAATATTTATAATAATAGATTGTTTAAATAAGATCGCGCATTCGTCATTTTTACCGGCTCCTACTGCAATAGCGGTTAAGGGAGTAACTGCATAAGAAATCCCGATCCCTATTACCAGAATTAAAAAGAAAATACCGTTTGATACAGAAGCTGCAGCAAGCGGAATAGGTCCAAGTCCGCCTACCATTATGCTGTCTACAACTCCCATCATTACCCAGCCAAGCTGCCCTATCATTACAGGATATGCCAGGTTTAATGTGCTCATTACATGTTCTTTAACTGTTTTCACCAGCTTTGCGAAATATCAATACTCAAAATTAGGAATGAGAAGAGAAAAAAGGAATAGGAAATTAACCCTTTTGAATTTCCCTTTTGTTATTTCAAAATTTAAGTTAGCTATTTACCAACGGAATATACGGAAATGCCTTCAGCGTTCGCAGATGTGAAATTGTAATTATACTTTGCAGTAACGCTGTCAATTTGTTTCATAGATAAAGTAGGTTCTGCAGGATGGACGGCAACTTTTGTATATCCCTTATTATTATTTTCCTTGCTGTGGTTCGAAAATACTCCGACAAGGAACAATCCCCCAAACAAAAATAATAGACTTAAAAAGACAACTATTCCAACAATAAATTTTTTCATTCTAAAAACCTTAATTCATTTAAGCAAATAAACGCCTTATGAAGGCAATTAAAGTAAAATATTCTGAAGCATAAAAATCACGGCGGGAAAATGATTATAATTATTTAAATAATCAAGATATTATCTACGAGCGGTAATTCACTAAGATTTGGCGGAAAGGGAGAGATTCGAACTCTCGGTACCCGTTAAAGTACACACGCTCTCCAGGCGTGCCAGTTAAACCACTCCTGCACCTTTCCGACTCTTTAAAATTTCATCAAGAAACTTTCTACCTTGACCTGATTTCAAGAACTTTTCTCTTTCTAATGCTTTTTGTTTAGTAAAATACTCTTCACTATAGATAATGTTCCAGGGTATTCCTCCCTTAGTAAATTTATTGCATCCTCGGTTATGTTCTGCAATTCTCTTAGGAATATCTTCTGTTGAACCGGTATATCTTTTATTTAGTTTATCACTCCAAAGAACATAAATATAA
>JAJYIL010000332.1:0-1814 GCA_021790055.1 Bacteroidota bacterium | reverse complement strand
CCACTGCCAGTTTCCGCAAGAGGCGGATCAGCCTTTGGCTGAAAACCACTCCTGCACCTTTCCGACTCTTTAAAATTTCATCAAGAAACTTTCTACCTTGACCTGATTTCATCAGGACTTCTTTCCGATTTAGCGATGCAAATATAGATATATAATTTTTTTTTACAAAAGTTGTTATCCTTTTTCTTTTAGTCTCGGATTAATATTAATTTGTGTCGCATTTTTACAATTATTATAAAACCCGGAGAGATGCTAGAGTGGTTGAATAGGCTGGTCTCGAAAACCAGTGTAGGGTTTATCTCTACCCAGGGTTCGAATCCCTGTCTCTCCGCAAAAAAAATTAAAGGGAATACCTTTAACGTTCTTTAACTTTCCGGAAATAAAAATGAAAAAAATCTTCTGTACTTTCTTTTTTATCCTATTAGTAACCTTCTCTCAGGCAAAGAATTTTGGAGAGAAGCCCCATAATGAATCAAATAATCCGGTTAATGCTGCTGAGGGAGTTCTGGGACGTTTAATACCGCGGCATGAAAAGGATTTTCATCTCAAATATAAACCCGAAGAAAAAGGAAACGACACCTTTGAAATAGAAGCAAAGGATGGCATTGTTAATATAACCGGTAACAGCGCCATTGCTTTAACCAGAGGTATTTATTATTACCTTAGGTATGCAGCAAACTGCCAGGTAACCTGGACCGGTAGGCACTTAAATCTTTCCTCAAAGCTCCCGGATTTCCCGGATACAAAAATAACTTCTCCGTACAAATACAGGCTTTATTATAATGTCTGCGCTTTCGGATATTCAACCGCGTTCTGGGGTTGGAAACAATGGGAAAAAGAAATTGATTGGATGGCGTTGCATGGCATCAACATGCCGCTTGCAATGATCGGCAAGGAAGCTGTTTGGAGGAAGGTTTGGAAGAAGCTTGGAATTACAGATGAAGAATTGGATAACTATTTTACGGGGCCGTCATTTCTTCCATGGCATCAAATGGGAAACATCAATAAGTATGGCGGACCTCTTCCAGAAAGTTACTTTAAAAAAAGCGAAGCGCTTCAAAAGAAAATTTTATATAGGATGCGCGAACTTGGAATGAGCCCTATTGTCCCGGCTTTTTCCGGCTACGTTCCAAGCGCAATAAAAAGAATTTATCCGGATGCCGATATTATTTCAATGAAACCCTGGGCAGGATTTTCGCAGAAGGACGGCACCTACATGCTTTCCCCTCTTTCAAAGCATTTCGCTGAAATTGGAAAAGACTTCATTAAAGAATACCAAAAAGAATATGGACAAACGCATTTTTATCTTGCAGATGCTTTCAACGAAATGACAGTCCCGGTAAATAAGGAAAACCGTTATACTCAGCTTACAAATTTTGGTAAGGCAATTTATAATTCTATTCTTGCCGGTGATCCAAACGGTGTTTGGGTTATGCAAGGCTGGCTTTTTTATAACGGCAGAAAATTCTGGGATAAGCCTTCGGTAAAAGCTTTTCTGAAGGATGTACCTGATAATCGAATGATTATCATCGATTTGGCAGATGAGCTATTTCAAGGATGGAAAAAACTGGATGGATTTTTCGGCAAGGAATGGATATTCAGTATTATTCATGATTTTGGCGGCAGAAATGAATTATATGGAAATCTTCCGCGATATTCAAAATATGCAATTAACATGCTTGAAAATCAAAATCATGGAAACCTCACCGGCTTTGGAATTTCTCCCGAAGGTATAGAAAATAATGATGTCGTTTATGAGTATCTAACCGATCTGGAATGGACAAACAAACCGGTTAATTTAAATAATTGGATTG
>JAJYIL010000331.1 GCA_021790055.1 Bacteroidota bacterium | reverse complement strand
GTTCAGTTCTTAACTTTTGCGGTTCGGTGGGCATAGAGCACCAATCGCCAAGCTCGGTTCCTACATATGCAGGCTATTTGATTTCGTCGAGCACCTGGATGTAATCAGGCGACTTTCCTTCCAACTCGAATTCAAGAACTCCCCATGAGCAGGGAGCATTAGCTATTTTAATCATTTCATTTCCAATTTGTATTTTAGAATTTCCTTGTCCATTCATCATGCCAGCGTTCAATAACGACTTTTGTCTGCGTAAAAAATTCAACTGCGTGTTTCGATTGCCCGTGCAAATCTCCGAAGAAAGATTCTTTCCATCCGCTGAACGGAAAGAATGCCATCGGTGCCGGAACGCCAATGTTGACTCCGATATTTCCGGCTAAGACTTCATGCCTAAACTTTCTTGCCGCCGAGCCGCTGGTTGTAAATATGCATGCCGCATTTCCATATCTTCCGGCGTTAATAAATTTAATTGCGTCATCAAGATTATCAACATACTTAAGGTTCAATACCGGTCCGAATATTTCTGTCTCGGCTGCTTGGGAATCATCCGGAACATTCTCAATTACAGTTGGAAGAAGATAATTTCCTTTTTCAAATCCATTAACATTTTTATTTCTTCCGTCGAGCAAAACATTTGCGCCTTTGCTTTCTGCGTCTTCAATTATCTTTTCAATCCGTGCCTTACTTTCCTTGGTGATAATCGCGCCCATCTGCGAATCTTTCTCTAACCCATAACATGTAGTCTTAGCTTTTGCATCATCAATAATTTTCTTTTTGAATTTTTCTTTCGCATCGCCCACAAGAATAATTGTAGAGGCAGCAAGGCACCTTTGACCGGCACAGCCGTAAACGCTGTCTGCTATAATTCTTGTTGTCGTTTCAACATCTGCATCCGGCATAACAACCAGAGGATTCTTTGCACCTCCTTGAGCTTGAACTCGCTTGCCATTCTCGGTTCCTTTAGCGTAAACATATTTTGCAACTTTTGTAGAACCAACAAAACTAACGGCTTTAATTTCAGGATTAGTAAGAATTGCATCCACCGTTTCTTTCGCACCGTGGACCAAGTTCAAAACTCCTTTTGGAAGGTTTACTTCTTCAAAAAGTTCAAAGATGCGAGTCATTGTCTGCGGCACTTTTTCCGAAGGCTTAACAATGTAGGTGTTTCCGCAAGCCAGCGCGTAAGGGAAAAACCAGAACGATATCATCACTGGAAAATTAAACGGAGCTATGCAAGCGCCAACTCCCAACGACTGACGAATTACAAACTCGTCAATGCCGGAAGAAATATCTTCAGAAAATTCTCCCTGCATTAAAGTTGGTATTCCGCAAGCTACTTCGATATTTTCAACTGCTCTTACAATTTCGCCTTTTGATTCTGCAAAGGTTTTGCCGCTTTCCATAGTACATATTGATGCAATCTCATCGGCATTCTTTTCAAGAATGGTTTTCATCTTAAATAGATATTGAATTCTTTTTTCTGCGGGAAAGTCTTTCCATTCGACAAAGGCTTCAGCGGCTTTTGCTGCTGCCAAATCCAGATCATCCTTGCATCCCTGCGGCACCCGGCTTATAATTTCTCCTGTACCCGGATTTTCTACATCAAGAAATATTCCCGACTTGCTTTCAACCCACTCGCCATTGATAAAGTTTTTAAGCCTTCTCATGCAATACTCCAATCTTCCATAACTCCAATACCACATAACATAAGTTTACAAATAATATCTCTGCTTCTTTTTATTTTGAAGATAAGCCTGGTATGCTTCCTTCACAGAATCCATCTCGGAAACTTCAGCGACTACGACTTCCCACCAGGCATATCCCTCGATTCCTTTTTCCAAATCTGTTTCAATATAGATGACAGTCGTCTTCTCCGATTTCTTTGCTTCTTCAAGAGCTTTCTTAAATGATGAGACGCTGTCTGCTATAATTACATTTGCACCGAGGCTCTTTGCGTTAGCTGCAAAATCTACGGGAAGAATTCCGCCGTCGAGCTGACCGGTTTCATCATTTCTAAATTTATATTTAGTCCCGAATCTCTGGCTCCCTAAAGATTCGGAAAGAGAACCGATACTTTTAAACCCGTTGTTGTTTAAAAGTATGATTGTCATTTTTATTCCTTCCTGAACAGCGGTAATTATCTCATGGTTGTTCATCAGGTAATTACCGTCGCCGACCATTACATAAATCTCTCGGTCTGGACAAGCCAACTTAGCTCCAAGCCCGGCAGCTATTTCATATCCCATTGTCGAGTATCCGTACTCAAGATGAAATCCTTTTGAATCCTGAGTACGCCACAGTTTGTGAAGGTCTCCCGGCAAGCTTCCTGCTGCACAAAGCACCACATCTTTGGTTTCCGAAAAATCATTCACCGCACCAACAACTTCTGCCTGGCTTACCGGCAAATGATTTTTATCTTTATAATATTCATTGACTTTCTCGTTCCATGCTTTGTTGAAGTTGGTTGCTTTTTGATACCAGCTATTTTCAACTTTAAATCCTTTAAGATAAAGAAGAATTTCTTCCAGAGTAACTTTAGCATCTCCAACTACCGGTAATGCCGAATGTTTGAAAGCATCAAACTCAGCAACGTTGATATTTATGAATTTAACTTCCGGATTTTGAAAAGCTGTTTTAGATGCCGTTGTAAAGTCTGTGTAGCGGGTTCCTATTCCAATTATCAAATCAGCTTCCTCAGCCATGGCAGCAGCGCCTTCCGTTCCGGTAGCGCCTACTGCACCGATGTTCTCTTTTTTGCTATAAGGAATCGCTCCTTTGCCGGCAAATGTTTCTGTTACCGGAATTCCGGTAACATCAATAAACTTATTTAGAACTTCTTCAGCGCCGCTGTAAATTGTTCCGCCTCCGGAAATAATTAAAGGCTTTTTACTTTTCTTTATCCATTCAATAGCCTTAAAAAGAATTTCTTTGTCGGGTCTTTGCCTTTGAATTTTCCATATTCTTTTCTTGAAAAGATCGGCAGGGAAATCAAAAGCTTCCGCTTGAACATCTTGAGGAATGGACAGCACAACTGCCCCGGTATCAGCCGGTGAAGTCAATACACGCATTACTTCAGGTAAAGATGTTATTAGCTGTTCTGCTCGGTTGATTCTGTCCCAGTACTTAGCAATAGGCTTAAAGCAGTCGTTCACGGAAATATCTTGAGTTATATCTCTTTCCAATTGCTGAAGTACAGGAGCTACGTTTCTTCTTGCAAAGATATCTCCCGGAATCAGCAGCACCGGCAGCCGGTTAATTGTTGCTGCGGCAGCGCCGGTAATCATATTAGTCGCACCAGGTCCTATTGAAGAAGTGCAGACAAAAGTGCTTAGCCTATTTTTCATTTTTGCATAAGCAGCAGCAGTATGAACCATTGATTGTTCATTTCGAGTTTGATAATACCTGAAGTCCTTGTTCTGCTGAAGCGCCTGCCCGATTCCTGCAACATTGCCGTGCCCGAATATCCCGAAGCATCCTGCGAAGAAACGGTTCTCCAATCCGTCGCGTTCAACGAATTGGTTCTTTAAAAACTTTATTGCAGCCTGCGCTACGGTGAGGCGTTCGGTCTTCATTTAAAATCCTCCTTTAGATTGGATAAAGCTCATCGCTTCGTTTAAGGTTGGATTAAAGTTTGCGCAGCCGTGCTTGGTAACTAAAATAGCGCCGCAGGCATTTGCCATGCGGCATGCCTTGAACCAATCCCATTCGTACAGATACCCATAAATAAATCCCGCTGCGAAAGCATCTCCGGCACCGAGTATATTTACGACTTCAACTGGAAAGCCGGGTACGTCTATAACCGTTCCGTCTTTCAGAAATACTGATGAACCTTTTTCTCCTCGCTTCACAATTAAAGCTTCAACACCGGTCTTCAGAATTGCCTTTATCGATTCATCAACGTTGCCGGAAATTTCCGGTGCCGAAATCTGCTGGTTCGTAATTTTGATTTGCGAAGGATACTTTAACATGGTCGCTAAAATTTCTTCTTCGGTGCCGATAGCCATCGTACAATAATTTAGAAATGCGCGTGCCGTTACTCCGTAAGCCCGCGGGTCATGCCACTGGTCAGCTCTAAAGTCAAGGTCAACAAGAACCGGAATATTATTCTCGACCGCTCTTTCAGCCGCATAGAATGCTGCCGAGCGCGATGGCTCCACATTAAGAGCGGTAGCAGAGAATTCAATCAGTCTTGAATTAGCAATGTCCGCCTTCATTACGTCATCGATATTTATTTTTGAATCAGCGCAGTTATCGCGATAATAAACAAGCGGAAAATTATCCGGCGGCTCTATTCCAAGAATTACAGCACTGGTTCGTGCATTATCTTTTATCGGTATAAAAGAAGTTTCAACTCCTTCCTTCTTTAAGAAGTTCAGAAGGAATTTTCCGACCATATCATTACCCACGGCAGTCAGCAATGCAACATTCAAGCCGAGCCGTCTAGCCCCAACTGCGATGTTTAAAGGCGAGCCTCCAACAAAAGCACCGAACTCTTTTATCTCAACAAACGGGCTGCCGATATTGTTGCTGTATAAATCAATTGAAGAACGACCGTATGTTATTACATCATATTTTTTCATTTCCAATCCCT